>DAHVVW010000156.1 GCA_027357125.1 Clostridiales bacterium | reverse complement strand
TAGATCGTTGCTACCAACACTTGCATTACTCCTCACCGAAGTAATATAATTGCTATGACAATTGTTATTATGACAAGCAGGTGGACAGGATGAGCTTTGAGCAATCTTTAGGGTTTATCATTAGCAGAACCCATGCAAAAATGAAAAATAACCTTACTAAAGCGCTAAAACCCTATAATGTTACTCCGGAACAATGGGCTGTGCTCAACCGGTTGTGGGAACAAGACGGCATTTCCCAGAAAGAGCTGTCGGAAAAGAGCCTCAAGGATCAACCCACTACCACGAGGATTCTGGATAAACTGGAGCAACGGGGATTGATTCGTCGCCAAGCCAATCCGGAGGACAGGCGGGCCTTTTTAATCTACCTAACGAATGAAGGCCGGGATATCAGATATCCACTCATCAATTTAGCCCGTCAGGCCTTGGCACAGTCTCTTAAAGGATTGTCAAAAGAGGAACAGGCCGAACTAAAGAATCTGCTCAATAGAATTACAGATAACCTGGATTAGAGGAGGACAACAATGTTTGACAACATCAAGAATTCACTGAATTACCGCTGGTTTGTGTTAGCCACGATCTCCATTGGTACCTTTATGTCCACCCTGGATAGCAGTATCGTTAACGTGGCATTGCCCACAATTTCCGGCAAACTTCATTCTGATCTTTCCACGCTGCAATGGGTGGTCACCGCCTATCTTCTGACTATTTCCAGTTTACTACCGGTGTTCGGCCGGACCGCTGACTTGCTTGGACGCAAAAAGGTCTATTCCCTTGGTTTTCTTATTTTCACTCTGGGTTCAGCCCTGTGCGGCTTAGCACAAACCATCTGGTTTTTAGTGGGGACCCGGGTGTTGCAAGCTGTCGGCGCTTCCATGTTGATGTCCAACAGCGCTGCGATTGTCACCGCAATTTTTCCGCCCAAGGAGCGGGGTAAAGCGCTTGGCCTAATAGGAACCGTTGTTTCCCTGGGTGCTCTGACTGGCCCGGCTTTGGGCGGAATACTCATTGACTTGGCTAGCTGGCGTTCCATTTTCTATATTAACGTACCCATTGGAATTATTGGCTACGTGGCTGCACTATCGATCCTGCCCGTTGATGAACCCCGTAAAGGACACGAAAGTTTCGATTTTGCTGGGGCCATATTTTTCACATCCGGGATGATCGGTTTACTCTTCGGGATTAATAATGGTGAGGACTGGGGTTGGTCAAGCCTTCCGGTACTAGTGAGCTTGGTTTTAGGCATTACCTTACTGGCCTTATTCGTAATAACTGAACGCAAAGTCCAACATCCCATGATTGACTTGTCTATTTTCCGTATCCGTCCTTTCTTAGTAGGCAATCTTTCTGGCTGGCTATCCTTTGTTGCCATGTTTGCCAACACCATGCTTCTGCCTTTCTACTTACAACAGGTTCTTAACTACAGCCCCTCACAGGTTGGATTATTGATGATGGCCTTTCCTATCATGATGGCCATCGTAGCTCCTATCAGCGGCAATGCTTCCGACAAATTTGGCCCCATAGTACTAACAACAGGCGGTTTGGCCATTATTGCTCTGGGCTTGTTCTATTATTCCACCCTTCCTGCCACGGCTAGTGTTTATCAGGTAATTCCCGGTTCCTTGCTCATGGGCATTGGATCTGGTTTGTTCCAATCTCCCAACAACAGCAGTGTAATGAGTTCAGTTCCTCCCCAAAAACTTGGTGTTGCCGGCGGAATCAACAGTCTGGTAAGAAATGTAGGTATGGTCACAGGTATTGCCTTTTCCGTCTCTTTATTTGAAGCCTTGGGTGGTGTTACCAAGCCCATGCCTGGCCAAACAGCAGTATTTATGTCGGCGTACCGTACTGTGATGTTAGTGGCTATGGCTATTGCCCTTGTTGCAGTTGTTATATCATTAAACCGCAAAAGTTATGCCAAAGCCGAAAATCACTAAGCGAGGGCGATACATTACTATGCTTAACCCCTATCCTTAAACCCTGCTCGTTTCCGGTACAAAGGTATAATGGGATCCAACAGTGAAGATACGGAAAGGTGGCGTTTGGCGTGCCCAAAACGGAGTTTCAGGTTCTCTCAGATGATGGATTAACACTCTGGTACCAGGAATGGACACCTGAGGCCAAACCCTTGGCGGCAATCGCCTTGGTGCACGGGATGGGGGAACATGCAGGCCGCTATCAGCACCTGGCGGAAGCTTTAAACCAAGAAGGATATGCTCTCTTGACCTTTGACCTGCGCGGACATGGCCGCTCAGGAGGCCAACGCGGCCATACCCCCTCTTATGACGCCTTAATGAAGGACATCGGGCTCCTCATCAAGCACACGCAGGAACGGTTTCCAGGGCAAAGCCTTTTCCTCTATGGGCACAGCCTCGGCGGCAACCTCGTCCTCAACTACGCCCTCCGTTTTTCCGCCCCGCTCAAAGGCGTGATTGCCACCAGCCCCTGGCTGAAGCTCGCCTTTGAACCTGCGGCCGTCAAATTAAAAATGGCCGGGCTTATGAACCGGATTTGGCCCAGTTTTTCGCAGACGAATGAACTGGATGCGCAAGCCTTAACCCATGATAAAGCTATCACCCGCGCCTATGAAACAGATCCCCTGGTTCACACGCTTATCTCTGCGCGTCTCTTCCAAAACGTACATGCCGCAGGGCTCTGGGCCCTTGAGCATGGCGATCATTTTCCACTCCCTCTTTTATTAATGCACGGGTCCGCTGACCGAGTCACGTCATTCGAGGCAAGCCGAGCATTCGCGGCCCGCCTGCCGGAGCAATGCACGTTCAAGGCCTGGGACGGACTTTACCATGAACTTCACAACGAGCCGGAATGGCCCGAGGTTGTAGAGGCTATAACTGGGTGGCTGAAAAACCACCTCTAAATCATTTATTTCTTCATAAAGGAGGGGAAAGTGTTGGAGACTAAAACTATTCTGGTTGTCGATGATGATAAAAATATTTGTGAGCTTTTGAACCTCTACCTTGCCAACGCAGGATTTTCACTTCTTTTTGCTCATGATGGCAGTTCGGCACTTAACATGCAAAAAGCGCATCAGATCGATCTTATCTTGCTTGATGTAATGCTTCCTGTCATTAATGGGTGGGAAGTGTGCAAGATCATCAGGCGGACAAGCTCGATACCCATCATCATGCTGACAGCGCGGGACCTGCTTGAAGATAAAATCCAAGGTTTTGACATAGGCGCGGATGACTATATTGTTAAGCCATTTGAGCCCAAAGAGGTCATCGCCCGGATAAAAGCGCGGTTGAAAGAAAATAAGTCAGAGCCGGTTAAACAAGAAGGTATTCTTAAAACAGCCAACATTGTTGTCGATATCAACAAATATGAAGTGTATCTTGGAGACAGGCTTATCGACTTAAAACCTAAAGAGGTCCAACTCCTTTACTTCCTGCTGAACAACAAAAACATTGTTTTTTCCAGGGAGCAGCTGCTGGATAAGGTTTGGAACTACGATTTTATGGTGGATACGCGCACGGTTGATGTACATATTAAAAGATTAAGAGAAAAGTTGGGGGACAACGGTCCATCCTGGAGCCTAAAAACAATCCGGGGTGTAGGCTATAAACTTGAGGTAAGATGATGTTCAAAAGTATCTTTGCTAAACTTCTGATAACCTATCTGGCCATTATCATATCGGTAATTGCTGTTCTTTCCCTTTTTATCACCATGATTTACAATTGGTACATTTTTGATCAGAAACAAAAGGGACTGGAAAAGACCGGTTTTTACGTCAATGAACAGGTGAACAAACTTGGAAAAAAAGAGATCTCGCAAGCGGAATTTAATAATTCCCTAGATGCGATGGGTTATATTTCTGATGCCAAAATCTATGTTATAAAAATTGATCAAGAATCTCTGGCCAACCCCAAAAGTCTGCAACTCGGCAAGGATCTTAATGAAAGCTATTTAATAAGTGATTTGCGCAAGATATTAAACGGGGAAAATGTTTTCCGGAAAAAGCAATATTCACAGGAGTTTGATACGTATGTGGTATTTTCCGGAATCCCTTGGAAAACCAATTCCGGAATTGCGGGAGCTATTCTGCTCTTTTCACCTATCAGCCAGATTTATGGCAATCTAACCAAACTGAACTTCGTTATTTGGCTGACGGCACTCGTGTTTATTCTCTTAAGCGCGGTGGTGACTTATATAAATTCTCTGCGGATATCCAAACCCATTAAAGAAATGGAGCTGGCTGCCGACAAACTCGCTTCCGGCGAAAACTCTGAAGATCTGGTTGTTCAAAGCAGAGACGAAATCGGAAAACTTGCCCAATCGTTCAACTATATGAAACAGCAGTTGGCTAATACTGAAAAAATGCGCAGGGAGTTCATCGCTAACGTCTCCCACGACATGAGGACTCCTCTGACATCAATCAATGGGTTTGTGAGTGGAATCCTGGATGGTATTGTAAAACCGGAGGACTATACCAAATATCTAAATCTCATAAAAGATGAAACCTTACGCCTGACCAGGCTGACCAATGAAATCCTGCAACTGGCAAAAATCCAGTCGGGCAGCCTAAAGTTGTGCCAAGAAAACCTTAAAGTCGCGGATGTTCTTGACTCTGTCCTAAGCAGCACCAAAGCATTAATAGAGGGAAAATCGATTAATGTATCTGTGGAGTGTGCTAGTACAATCACGGTCTATGCTGACAGCGACAAGCTGAAGCAAGTACTGATAAATATTGTTGACAACGCCGTCAAATATTCCGGGCATGGTGGGGCAATATTCATCAAGGTTAGCACCAAACCAGCCAAAACAGAATTTAGGATTAAAGATACCGGCATAGGAATTTCTGCCGCAGAACTCCCGTTGATATTTGAAAAATTTTACCGGGTCGATAAATCCCGGCAATCTGCCACAGGTGGGACAGGCCTTGGCCTGAACATTGCCAAAAGCCTGATTGAGCTTCATGGGGGAAAAATATGGGCTGAAAGCGAGTTGGGAGCAGGTACTGAGGTGGTCTTTGAACTTCCCGCTTAACGTTTACATTCAGTTCACAATTCAAGGTGTTTTCAGTTTACAAACCGCCCTTATACTTTAATCAAGGTCAAACAAAACAGACTTGCTGAAGATCAATTTAAGAAAGGAGGATCCGATGCGTAAAAAAGCAGTCATAACAATGATCATTATTTTAGCGTTCGTCCTCACAGGCTGTGGCCGAGCGGGAAACACGGCAAGGCAGAATGAGGCCGGTACTAAACAGCAGGCGCTTACCAATACCGAGCAGGGATTGAATAATCCGGCAGCACCAGCCGCCGACAGTTCAGCCGCCAATCAAGCGGCCAGCAGTTCAGCCTCAACTCAGGCAGCCGGAAGTACCGCAATCGTCGCCAAATCCGGCAACATCGTATCCAGCAGTGATAAAGAAGCACTACTTAATGAAGTTGACAGGGAATTGGATGCGCTATTAACTGATGTCAACAACCTTGACGATGTTCAAGATGCAGACCTTGATTTAAATCCATAATAAGGAGCAGTTTGTTATGAAAAGAATAATTTCAGTGATTATGATATCCGCAGTTTTGATCACCGGGAACGTAGCCTTCGCTCAAGCCGCTACACCATCAACAGCCAGAACCAATATCACACAAACAGTAAATGATTATAAAGCAAGACTTGCCGAGATAGCCCCC
>DAHVVW010000155.1 GCA_027357125.1 Clostridiales bacterium | reverse complement strand
AAATTTGCCGATGTGGCGTAACTGGCAGACGCACGGGACTTAAAATCCCGCGGAGTAACATCCGTACCGGTTCGATTCCGGTCTTCGGCACCATATGGGTTTGTAGCTCAGCTGGTTAGAGTACCGCGTTGACATCGCGGGGGTCGGAGGTTCGAGTCCTCTCAAACCCACCATATTGCAATTTAGCCTCCCTTTTGGGGAGGCTATTATTTTTCGTCAAGAATAAGAGCTCACCGATCCGGCAATAGTAGGTAGTATGTGCCCTGGTGCCCCCTCTGAAAGAAATGAAGAAATTTTCCGCATAGGGGGCAAAAATGAAATATGACTTAAACCAGGTCATATACTCTACTACGGAGGGATATCGGTGGAGCATTTAGTGCAGCTAGGAACACAGCATTACCGGGAGAGTATAAGCGACCGTCTGCTGAAACTGCGTGACGAAGAGAATCTCCCTTTTCAATTTGTGGAATCACGCCAAGGCAAACATTCATTTTTCAACTGTCATTTTCAATTGGAGGGCGGCGGGTCAGAAGAGTCAGGAACGCTAACTAAAATACATCAATATTATTTGGCAAATGCCTTGGCTGAAATAATCCTAAATAACTGGGAGCCCGATTATGTGAAAAGAATGATCAGACATAAGTACAGTTTAAAGGACGGGGAAAGCGAAGATGTAGTATCCAAGGCCATGGAGAGATTAAATACAGTTCACGGCCAAGGCTATCGGGTTCACCGCAAAACGCATTTGGTCGAACAAATTCTCTCGAGCTTGAATAGTGCCCAGTTTTTTGATGTTGAGGGTTTTTTGCGCTTCCGGGCGAACCAGTATAAGGAGGAGCTGGACAAGGTTGTCTCGTATGCAGTGGATGATTATGTCTTACAGAAAGAGTACCTGGAATTTATCCGCCTCTTAAAGTATTTTCTGGACACGCAAACCCCGCGCCTGGAAACTTTACACGTTGTGATTAATTCGTTCGGTAATTTCCACCTTTATAATGAACAAGGGGTTAAGGTAACTCAAGAATTTTTGGATGACGCTCCTCTTGACGGTCAAAACAGTGATTTTTCCTATGAGGATTTGCTCATAAGTTCGCTAATAGCGGCAGCACCCAAACAAGTAGTTCTCCACATCTGTTTTGAGGGGTATACGGACACTTTGCAGACCATTAAGCAGATTTTTGAGGACAGGGTTAGTTATTGTACCGGCTGCTCATTTTGTGAAGAACTTTAAAAACTTGCACAAGTATAGTAAAATACTAGTTAAGGACATGCGGCTAACTGATGTCTTGACTATACCGAATAAAGCGATGACAGGAAGAGTAACTTGCTAAGTTCGTGTCAGAGAGGGGGTGCCTGAGGCTGTAAGCATCACTCGCGGATTGCAAGCGAAAACCGCCCTGGAGTGTTGAACTGAAGTAAGAGTAGGTTCAGCCGTGAACCCGCGTTAAGGGTCTGAGGAAGGACAGCATGTCCGGAAAGTTGGGTGGAACCACGGGAGTAACTCTCGTCCCTTTTGGGATGAGGGTTTTTTGGTTTAGGGGCCGTTTATTAATTAAGGATTTAAGAGCTAAGGAGTTGAGTTTAATGGTTAAAGTTAGTCTGAAAGACGGATCAGTACGTGAGGTTAGGCGGGGGACATCCCTCAAAGAACTCGCGGAAGGGATTGCGCGCGGTTTGGCTAAGGCGAGTGTGGCTGTGAAAGTCAATGGGGAAGTACATGACCTTTCTTATCCCCTGAACGATGATGCTGCAGTGGAACTTGTTACGCTTGAGAGTACGGATGGGTTGGAAGTCTTGCGTCACTCCAGTTCCCACTTGTTGGCCCAGGCGGTGCAGAATTTATTTCCGGGGACGAAGCTCGGTATCGGCCCTGCCATTGCCAACGGCTTTTATTATGATTTTGATTCGGAGCATGTATTTACCCCGGAAGACTTAGAGAAGATCGAAACTGAGATGCGCCGCCTTGCCAAAGAGAACTACCAGTATCAACGCCGCGAAGTTTCCCGCCCGGAAGCTTTGGCCTTCTTCGGGGAGCGCGGGGAGAAGTATAAACTTGAATTAATTGAAGACCTCCCTGAAGGGGTCACAATTTCCATGTACACGCAAGGGGATTTTACCGACCTCTGCGCTGGCCCGCATATCCCAGGTACCGGCCTGATTAAAGCTTTTAAGCTGCAAAACCTGGCGGGTGCCTATTGGCGCGGCAGCGAGAAAAACAAGATGCTCCAGCGTATTTACGGAACGACCTTTGCTAAAGCTTCAGATCTTGAGGACTACCTCTTTAAACTGGAAGAGGCTAAACGGCGCGACCACCGCAAGCTGGGGCTGGAGTTGGACTTGTTCAGCCTGCATGATGAGGGGCCGGGTTTTCCCTTTTTCCATCCCAAAGGGATGATTTTGCGCAATACCCTAGAAGATTTCTGGCGTAAGGAGCATCAAAAGCGGGGTTATCACGAGATTAAGACCCCGATTATCTTAAGTCGGACTTTGTGGGAACAATCGGGACACTGGGATCACTATAAGGAGAACATGTATTTTACGGAAATAGATGATCAGGATTATGCGGTTAAGCCCATGAACTGCCCCGGCGGCCTGATTATGTACAAGACTAGGCTGCGCAGTTACCGGGATCTCCCTCTGCGCATGGGTGAGCTGGGGCTGGTCCACCGCCATGAACTCTCCGGTGCTTTGCACGGGTTATTACGGGTGCGGAACTTTACCCAGGATGATGCGCACATCTTTATGCTCCCGTCGCAGATCAAGGACGAAGTTGTCGGGGTTATTGAACTGGTGGATTACTTTTATAAAGTCTTTGGCTTTGAGTATCATGTCGAGCTTTCAACCCGACCGGAAGACTCTATGGGTTCGGACGAGGCGTGGGAGCTTGCAACCAGCGGCCTTAAAGAGGCGCTCGAAGCTAAGGGTATGGAGTACAAGATTAATCCCGGAGACGGAGCGTTTTACGGGCCGAAAATCGATTTTCACCTTAAGGACTGCTTAGACCGTACCTGGCAATGCGGGACAATTCAGCTTGACTTCCAGATGCCGGAGAAATTTGATTTAACCTATATTGGGGAAGATGGGCAGAAACATCGTCCCGTCATGGTTCACCGTGTCGTCTACGGCAGCATCGAGCGTTTCATTGCGTTGCTTACTGAGCAGTATGCCGGAGCGTTCCCACTATGGCTGGCCCCGGTGCAGGTGCGCATCCTGCCGATCAGTGAAAGGCATCATGAGTACGCCAAAGCAGTTGCGGACAAGCTGCTGGAACTTGATATCCGAGCGGAAGTGGATGAGCGCCGGGAGAAAATCAATTATAAGATCCGCGAAGCCCAGACGGAGAAGATCCGCTTTGCATTGGTGGTTGGGGATCAGGAAGAAGAACAAAAGAGCGTGGCTGTCCGCCGCTATGGACAAGGAAATGCGGGGGAGAAGATGGCTCTTGCGGACTTCATTACCATGGTGCAGGAGGAGATCAGGAGTAAGAGCGTTGCGCTTGCCGGGCAGGAAAAATTTCTAAGCTCAATTAATTAAACCTATTGACAAAGTCGGGATTTAACGATTATACTTTATCCATAGTATAAAGAAAACTTAATAAAGACCTCTTATCAAGAGTGGCGGAGGGACTGGCCCGATGATGCCCGGCAACCGGCAGCGCATGCTGCAAGGTGCTAATTCCTGCAGAACCTAAAGGTTCTGAGAGATGAGAGCGGTATTTGCGTTTAGTTTGCAGATCAGCCTCTTCTCTCAGAAGAGGCTTTTGTTTTGTAAAAGTCATAGTGGCACTTAGCTATCAAACAAATTTAAGGAGGAAAATGAGATGACAGAAGAAAGAAAACTTGGTTTTGAGACTCTGGCCCTGCATGGAGGGCAAAAACCCGACCCGGCTACAAATTCCCGGGCGGTGCCTATCTATCAGACGTCATCCTATGTCTTTAATGACACAGACCATGCGGCCAACCTGTTTGCACTGAAAGAAGCGGGCAACATCTATACCAGGATTATGAACCCCACTCAGGATGTGTTTGAACAAAGAGTGGCCCTCCTGGAAGGGGGAGCAGGGGCCTTGGCTACAGCTTCCGGTCAGGCGGCAATTACGTACGCTATCCTTAATATTGCCGGGGCCGGGGACGAAATTGTGGCTTCCAGTTCCTTGTACGGGGGCACGTACACGCTCCTGGCCAATACTCTCGCCAGATTAGGAATTACGGTTCGTTTTGTGGATGTTGACAACCCGCAGGAGTTTCGTGCGAACATCAATGATAAAACCAAAGCACTGTACGTTGAGACGATTGGCAACCCGCGCATCAATGTGGCTGACTTGGAGAAGATTGCGGTGATTGCCCACGAACACGGGATTCCTTTAATCGTTGACAACACGTTCGCCTCACCGTACCTATGCCGACCGTTCGAACACGGGGCTGACATCGTGGTTCATTCCGCAACGAAATTCATCGGGGGTCACGGTACCTCCATCGGCGGGGTAATCGTGGATTCCGGGAAGTTCGATTGGAACAATGGCAGGTTCCCGGGACTGTCTGAGCCTGACCCCAGCTATCATGGGGTAGTATTCACCGAGGCAGTTGGCTCCTTGGCTTACCTCGTGAAAGCCCGGGTAACGCTCCTGCGGGATACGGGGGCTGCCATCTCTCCGTTTAATGCTTTTTTGTTATTACAAGGATTGGAAACCCTTAATCTCCGGATGGAGCGCCATGTTGAGAACACCCGGAGGGTGGCCGAATTTCTTGAGCAGCACGAATTGGTGACTTGGGTGAACTTCCCCGGCCTGAAGCAGAGTCCGTATTATTCCTTGGCTCAAAAGTACCTGCCCAAGGGCGCGGGAGCCATTCTTACCTTCGGACTTAAAGGTGGGCTGGAAGAGGGCAAGAAGTTTATTAACAGTCTCAAGCTGTTCTCCCACCTGGCGAATGTCGGGGATGCCAAATCCCTGGTGATTCATCCGGCCAGCACTACCCATCAGCAGCTTGATGAGGAGTCCCAGCTCCAGGCCGGAGTGAGCCCGGATATGATTCGCCTTTCCATCGGGTTGGAGACAATTGACGACCTGCTCGAAGATCTTGACTCTGCTCTGCGCGCCAGTCAGAAGAGCTAAAGTCGAAACCTCAGGAAACAACAAGGAGTGATAGCAGATGCCGATAAAGATTCCGGATCACTTGCCGGCAATGGAGATCTTAAACTCAGAAAATGTCTTTGTTATGGCTGAAACCAGAGCCTATCACCAGGACATCCGGCCCCTAAAAATAGCCATTCTCAACCTTATGCCGCACAAAGATGTGACCGAAACTCAGATTCTCAGGCTTTTAAGCAACTCTCCCTTGCAAGTGGAGATTACCCTTCTGCACTTGGAGAGCCATACTGCTAAAAACACGGCGCAAGAATACCTGGACACCTTCTACACCACGTTTAGCGATGTGAAACGGCGGAAGTTTGACGGCTTGATTATTACTGGGGCCCCGGTTGAGCAGTTGGAGTTCGAAGAAGTGACTTACTGGCCGGAACTCAAGGAAATAATGGACTGGACCCGCACCCATGTGACTTCCACGCTCCACATCTGTTGGGGAGCGCAGGCCGGTCTTTACTTTCATTATGGTGTGCCCAAACATCCCCTGCCCGAGAAAATGTTTGGGGTTTTTCCTCATAAA
>DAHVVW010000154.1 GCA_027357125.1 Clostridiales bacterium | reverse complement strand
CCTAGATCACGCGGGTGTGGACAACCAAAGTTGCACTCAATCATGTCAGCGCCAATACTTTCCACCATTTTGGCCAATTTAGCCCAGTTTTCCAAAGTGTCACCGGAAATACTGGCAATAAACACAGTATCATTTTCGGCACAGTATTTTTTGGTCTCCTCCAGTTCCGGCATCCACTCTTCCGGTGTATATGTCGCCAGAAATTCGGCTGAATAATTGGAAAAAGCATGGGGCCATCCTTTTTTATGCAGAACTGTAAACCTGGGTGAGACATATCTGTGCAAGGCCTTTTCATAAGTCACTGTTTTGGAAATCAAACCACCGGCACCCGCATCAACACATCTTTTCATATAAGCGGCATCTTTGGTCGGAGTTGCAGAAGCAACCACAATTGGGTTTTTAAATTTCTTCGTCCAAACCTCTACGCTTAAATCCGGTTTCATCCAATGTTCCCCCTTTATTTGTTATATTATGGTATTTACATTTGTATTGCTGATATTATTTGTCCAACTAAATACTTGAGCTGCATGTGCATCCTTTGGTACATGCGCTCTCCTGAATTATCATTCTTCGTGGTGCCGTTTAAGGGCATCCGAATCTTTCCTTTAAGGCACGGAACACCTTCTCAGCCGTAACGGGTAGTTCCGTAATTCTTACGCCAACCGCATTATAAATGGCATTGGCAATTGCTGCCGCCGTCGGCGTCAGAGCCGGTTCCGCCAGACCTTTAGCTCCATAGGGTCCGTTCGGATCATTCGATTCAACCAAAATGCTCTTGATTTCTGGCATGTCTGTAATCCGGGGCATGTTATAATCGCTGAATGTTTTGTTACTGACCTTTCCGTTGGCAATACCCATGTCTTCCATCAGGGTATAGCCGATACCTTGGGCCACTGCCCCATCTACCTGGCCATTGGCAAGCAAAGGATTGATAACTTTGCCTACATCATGAGCGGCTACTATCCTATTTACTTTTACCCGGCCGGTCCACCTATCTACTTCCACTTCGGCGACCTGAGCCACAAATGGATAAGAACACGAAATGTTACCGTATTTGGTATCCGGATGTACCGCGGTGACATCCGGGGGAATATAAACGCCTTGCCCACAAATATGACCGCCAGCTAATTGAGACAAGGCAAGCTGTGCTATTTCCGCCAGACTCAGCCTGATGCCGGCTTCGCCTGTAATAATACCATCATTGATTACCAGCTTCTCCGCTGTACTCCCTGTTTCTTCGGCTGCTATGGCTAGAATCTGCCTCCTTGCGTCCGCAGCGGCCAAGCGGACAGCATTACCCCCCAATGTTGTGGCCCGATCGCCAAATGTCCCCAAACCATGTGGATTTATGTCAGTGTCAACCAAAGTGACCATCACATCTGTTATGGGCAATCCCAGTTCATGAGCTGCAATCTGAGCAAAGGTTGTCCTTGCTCCTTGGCCCAGGTCAGTTTCACCGACAAAAACAATAGCCATCCCTTGCTCATTGACCGTGATCCGACAGGAAGCCCCATCGAAGTAAGGTAGGAAAGTACGGTTGCCTGAAACGTGCAAACAACAAGCTAAACCGATCCCTTTGGCATAGCGCGCTTCTTGTAATGCCTCTTGGCCTGCCTTTTTCTCCACTTGATCCTTAGTATCAGGCTTGATCTCCGTCAGCCTTTTTGCCTGCCACCCGGCACCGTTCGTGCTTTGGTTGATGCAATCACTCAGACCACAACTTAAGACCTGCCAGCCGTGAACGGTTACATCCCCGGTTTGGGTGGCATTGCGCAGGCGCAGCTCTGCCGGATCCATCCCCAATCGGTCTGCGGCCATATCCAAGATACTTTCCAGAGCAAAGTGAACCTGGGGATTGCCAAAGCCGCGGAAACAGCCTGTAGGAACTTTATTGGTATAAACAAGATACCCCTTGGTATGAATATTTTGTAAGCGATATAGATTGTCATGACGGTGACAAGCACTTAGGAGTATTCCATGGCTGTAATTAACGTAAGCACCACTGTCGGCGATTATTTCACTTTCTTTGGCAGCCAAGGTACCGTCAGAACGGACACCCAGTTTCATCTTAATCTGCATCGGTACTCGAGGTAGGCCAGCCTGGAAATCTTCCGCCCGTGTGTTAACCATTTTCACTGGTTGTCCGGTCTCTTTGGCCAGCAAAGCACAGAGCGCATGCAATTTATACTCGAGTTTACCGCCAAAGCCTCCGCCGATGGGCATTTGTACTATGCGTATCTTGTTCTCCGGAATGCCCAAGGCGGCAGCATAGGTTATCCGTCCTAAGGTGGGTGATTGCATAGGCAGCCACAAAGTTACTCTGCCGGAAATGTCGCATTCTGCTACTGCTGCGTGGGGTTCCAAATAACCTTGATACTGGTGTCCAACGTTAAAAGTCTCCTCGACGATAACCTCTGACTTAGCGAATCCTTCATTAATGTCCCCTCGAGAAAACTCCATTCGGTAAGGGATATTCGATGCCTGACTCTGATGAACCAGCGGCACCCCGTCAGCCATGGCTGATAAGGGATCAAATACCGGAGGCAATTGTTCATATTCGACCTTAATCAATCTAAGAGCCTCAGCCGCTGTATCTCGATCTGTAGCAGCCACAACAGCAACTTCATCCCCGATAAAATGCACTTTGTCCGTTGCCAGCAGTTGTTCGTCCAATACTTTTTGCCCCGCGACCGAATAAAACGGAAACTGCCTGTTTTTTCCGGTTATAATGGCACGTACTCCCGGCTGTTTCCACGCCCTGGAATCATCGATCTGGACAATGCGGGCATGCGGGTAAGGACTGCGGAGTACCATGCCATAGAGCATCCCGGGCCTATTTATGTCGGCAGTAAAAACCATCCTTCCCGTTGCCTTTTCTTTCCCGTCGATTAAAGGTATATCCCTTCCGATTAAGTCCATCCCACTCACCTCTCAGGGCCGGCTGTTTCCGGATTAATCCGGCTGGCAGCTAATTTTATCGCCGCGGCAATACGAGTATAACCGGTGCAGCGACAGAGATGCCCGACCATTGCCTCCCTAATTTCTTCTTCACCGGGATTATGTACCTCAGCCAGCAAGGCTCTGGCGGCCACAATCATCCCTGGAGTACAGAATCCGCATTGAACCGCCCCGACACTGACAAAGGCATCCTGAAGCTGATTAGTCTGTTCGTCCTGCAGCCCCTCAATAGTCCGCACTTCGCAGTTATTGACATCCAATACCGGAATCAGGCACGAATTGACGGCTCTTCCGTCCAGTAACACGACACAGGCACCACATTCTCCCCCGTCACAGCCTTTCTTTGCCCCGGTGAGACCGAGTTCGTCCCGGAGAAAATCCAATAAACTCTGGTCGCTTTTAACCAGCCCTTCCCACGGATAACCGTTTACTGTAACTTTAAGCATTTGCCTCATTATTCATCAACTCCTCCAGAGCCTCATAGACCACTGTGACCGCTGTCGCCGTTCGGTAGTCCGACCAGCCAACTTTCCCCGCCGCAATTTCGCTCACAACTTTTTCCGCCAGTGTCAGGATTGAACCTTTAGCGCCACTGCCAATGTGCAGACCGGTAAAATATTGCGGCCACAGAGCCTCGCCGCCAACTACCAGGCCTATTTCTTTTAAACTTCCGCTTTCACCGGCCACCAAGGCCATAGCAGCAATGTTACACCTACCCATGCTTTTTTCCGCCAGGCGGCTGTAACCCCATCTGACTTCCCTTGCTATCGGAATATAGATATGGGTAAGAATAGCATGCTGCCGGGCTCTATTTCCCTGAGCCAGGAATTCGCTCATTCCCATTACGTTTGGATCATCCATGTGCACAAATTGTAACCGGGCAAGCAAAGCCATAGTCGGCAGCAACAGATCAGCCCTCGGATCCCCGCTGCAAAGGTTACCGCCTAAAGTAGCCCTGTTGCGGATTTCCCGGGAACCAATTACCTTGGCTACCCGGACTAGGACTGGGGCATGTTCTAAAACCAGTTGATGTTTTGTCAACTCACTCAATGTCACAGCGGCTCCGATCACTAGTTCATCCGCTTGTAGTTCAATAGTACGTAAACCTTCAATGTGTTTAATGTCAATCAATGTATGCGTTACTCCTGGCTGGTAGCGAAGCAAGTTTAATATAGGCATCAGCGAGGTGCCCCCTGCCAAGAAGCGTCCTGACATCTTATTATCAGCTAACGCTTGCAAAGCCATTTCTATGCTAGCGGCCTGAACGTAGTTAGTAATCGTTGTCATTCACTCCCATGCGCTTACATAAAACTCTCTTCCAGGTTTAGGTCATCGCATCCCACTTATCGCCATCTTGGCTACGACCCCCACCAATGTTTTGATAATTTAACTGTTAACATGTCCCACTATAGCAACCACAGGCGAAGATTCTTCATAGGCATTATGCAGACCGATAGCAAATTAGCAGCTCCGGAAACGCGAAAAAGCAGGTTGAACCCTAGTTCCGCCGCTTTTCCTTCTACCTTGTTCATTGCAATTCCCCCCTATGTATTAATCTCTTCTATAGAGAAACCTCATTTTATCCTATTCGGAATATTATGCAAATTATATGCCAAACAGATCTAAGCATCATTGAAACATCTATTGGCGCAACAAAACCTTCTAACCATGCGAATTTACATCTCTCTTAAGACGTTATTGTCTCAATGGTCTCAAGACTTATCTTAATTATGAGATAGACACTATCACTAATCTGAGAACCAATTCAACCCTTTACATGCTGTTCCCCGAACTTCTCCAAAATCTTTGCTATCCCATGCAGAGTATTGACCGAAAATGTGAAACTGGCTACTCACTAAGTTAAGGCAAAAATAACAGATTTGCCCGTTCAGTACCAGAGACTGTTCACTCACCAGGCAATACCGACCATTAGAGCAAATAAAAACCACATTCTCACTAATAAGATCTAATATTATTATTGAGATCATCGTATAAGGATGTGAATCAAGTGATGGGAAAACTGCGAGACATACAAAGTTTCGTCAAGCAAATGGCCGAAGCTTTAGCTACAGAGTTGGAATTTGAAATCCTTGTTATTGACGATGAACTTAACTTAATCGCCGATACCAAGCGCTTGGAAGTAACCGCACAGGAGGTTTTTCCCCAGGGATGCCTTACCGATCAAATGCTAGATGGTGGTAGCTATGTTATTGTGGAAGACCCCATGCTTTACCCTGCTTGCCAAAATTGTCCTAACCGTAACCACTGTAGGGAAAAAGCTGCGATCGTCTACCCGATTCGCGTGGAAGGACATACCATCGGGACATTGGGCCTATGTGCACGCAGTACAGCCCAAAGAGAGCGCTTGCTACGCAAAGTAGATCAGCTATCAAAAGTAGTTGATCATCTTTCTGTGATGCTCGGCAAGATGATCAATGAGAAAGAGGCATCGGAAAGGGCCATTGTCACCGCTAAACAACTGGAAACTGTGATCAATACGATCCACGAAGGAATAATTGCTGTAGATCGTGCAGGAAGAGTAGAGCGGATAAATAACTCCGCAGCCCAATTCCTCTTCATAAACGGGCCGGAAATTACCGGAGCGCCGATTACGGAAATATTCCCCGGCCTTAGCTTGGAAAAATCGGAACTTCTGCACAGTGGCAACCAGCAAAACTTTAACTTCAACTTTAGATCCCGGAAAAAAACTATTCAATTAATGGGTAATGTCACT
>DAHVVW010000153.1 GCA_027357125.1 Clostridiales bacterium | reverse complement strand
TCCTGCATAAATAACACCTCATTCGACTTATCCTGACTATAAACATCTGTATGCATTATCCGTGATATCTAATGATGTTCCGGATGGTATGGGCTTAGATAATAATAATAAACATCTTGATCTTATTATCTTCCCAAGTTTTCAGCCGGCTTACGGCCCTGGAGACATTTGAACTCCAATTACCAATATAGTAATCGCATTTACAGGCTAGGTAAGTGTCTTTAATAATCTCAATTCCTTTACGTCTCCCATCGGGAAAAGCTTTAAGGCAAAGCTCAAGATCATAGATAGTCTTGCGGGTACAATCGGTATAAATGAGGATATTTCCATACATTTGTTTGAATTGCTCTAAAACGGCCTCATCATCGGTAAGCAGAAAAATATGGGCAGAAGGATTATTTTTCAGATATTCGTTTATTTCATAGGGATATTGTCCAATAACCTCTCTCCAATTGGGATGCTCATTAAGTTTTACACCGGCACGGACATGAACCGCCAGAATAGGACTTGTTTGCATATGAGTATAGTAGAATTCGTCAATTTCATTCGCAATGTCCGGCTGCAGTCTAATATATTTATTGATAATATATCTGTGAACTTCTTCCTCCGAAAGCCCATAGGCTGGATGGTCTTCCTTAATCCACGGTATTAACTGATGCATGAAATTGTGGACATCACTCACCAGTACATTGGCATTACTATTAATAAGACTGGGAACATCCCTGTAGACTCGTGAAAATCGATTCGGATCTGTCTGAAAAATATTGAAGGAATTCCATATGGGAGGATAATAAGTGTATTGATCGTTTATAAGATCACTGGGAGAGAAATCAGATATGGGCAAAAAGTACTGTTCAAATGAATTAAAATTTTCACCTACCGAATAAAGACTTTCTTTCCCCCAAAAAACAATGGGATGACGATTGGTGATTTCAGCAAGGAGCAGTTTACTCTGCACATCCTCCATATCCGACCAGAAGCCGAACCCCCATTGTTTGATCAATAAAAAATGTTCATCCGTTGGAATTCTTTCTATTACATTTCGCTCTTGCATATTAACACCTCGTTGTAGTCATTCTGCGCATATGTTAAACACAGGATATTCTTAGTGTTTAAGGGACAGCAGGAGAGCTTCGACTTGATCAACGGTACGCTTCCAAGTCCAGGACTGGGCGTGATGAAGACCGGTGACAGCCAAACGCTGCCGTTCCTGATCATTGTTCAACAAACGGTACATGGCAGAGGTAAGTTGTCCTACATCTTTGGGGGGCACGATCAGGCAGTTTGTTCCGTGCTTGGCGTAATCGCGGATTCCGCCGCAATCTGTAGTTATCACTGCTGTACCGCAGGCCATAGCTTCGAGCGGGGGCAAGCCGAAGGCTTCAAACGATGATGCATAAACAAACAGGTCAGCCTGAGCATAATTCTGGGCCATCTCAGTATCCGTATTTGCGGTTTTGATTAAACAAGGGATTGGACTTTGAAATGGTATTTGCTCCGTGACAACGTATATGTCAAAGTTAGGATAAAACTTTTTTAGTCGCCTGCTGGCTTCGAAGAAGTCCTCTGTTCCTTTCCAGGTGTAGCCATGAGGTACGGAGCGCACGATGAAAAAGACAGTCTTACGACCGATCTTGGTAGAAAGCTTCGAATAGGGATGAAATACAGAAGTATCTACACCTGGTGAGACGACGGTACTGTTCAGTCCGGTATGATTAAACAGAACCTGACGATGCCATTGGGAGATGGTAATAATGGGAGCTCCGAGTAAATAAGTTTGTTTGGCAAAGTCGGCATCCTTAACCCAGAGAGGCTCGTAACCAAGGCTGAGACGGACAACTTGACCTTTTTTAGATTCCCAGACAGGAAGTACGGTCGTGAAAAAATTGGGCAGGATAAAATCACACGAAGGTATGGCGGAAGGAGTCAAGGCTTCAACCCGCGTTATTTTGGCGCGGACAGGCCAAGAAATAACGTTGTTTTCAGGTATTACAATTTCTACCTGATGTCCTTTATCCAGCAGGGCGTTAGCTAACTGATAGATAAAACGTGCTCCCCCTTCGGTTTCCAGACTGATGACGGGGAATACGATTTTCATGCTGCGCTTGCCTCCTCGTACGAAGAGTTAAAGTTCTTAAAATTACTGGTTTAGTTTATGCACTCTTAACCAACTTCGTGAAATTAAGGTGCACCTTGACAATATGCCGGAATATTATATATTGGACAAAATGTTAGAAAGGATGTTACTTGGTGGCAGTGTCTTCAGTACAGCATACAGATTTTTTGGCGCCTATCAATAAGTTGCTGGAAGGCTCTTCCGCGCTCCTGGATATTGGCTGCGGGACAGGGATAACATTAAGTAGGCTATTATGTCCGATTAAAGTCGGAGTTGATGTTCACCGCCCGTACCTGGAGAAGCGCCAGCACTCTGACGGGTTTATTCCGGTTCATTCAGACGCTTGCGGGCTTAGCGGGATATTCCTGCCCAAGTCGTTTGACAGCGTTACGCTGATCGATGTGATTGAACATTTCGAAAAGGATGTGGCGCTGTCTGTTTTAAATCAAGCAGAAAAGCTTGCCATCAGGAATGTGATTGTTTTTACACCCCGGGGCTTTTTTGTGCAGGATAAAGTAGACCCTTTTAATCTGGGAGGAGAAATCTATCAGAAGCACCGTTCGGGCTGGGAGATTGATGAATTTATCCGACTTGGCTACAAAGTAATTGTTTTTGAGCACTTTCATCATGAGGATAACACTTCTTTCGTCCGCAGCTATGGGGAAGGAGCGTCTCCTATTGATGCGCTTCTTGCCTGGAAGGACTGTGCTTCATTAGGGGGAAGTATAAATGCAAATGCCTAATGTCAGTGTGGTTATTCCCACGTACAATCATGCCCGGTATCTCCGTTCTGCCCTGAACAGTGTAATCGGACAGAGTTATCCCAATCTGGAGGTACTTGTGATTGACGATGGCTCTACCGATGATACCGTTGCAGTACTAAAACCCTACCAATCTCACATTAACTATATTTATAAAGAAAACGGGGGAACAGCCAGCGCTTTAAACCTCGGGTTATCCCGGGCAACCGGTAAATACATCTGCTGGTTAAGTGCGGATGATGTTTTTCTGGAGCATAAGGTTGCCAAACAGGTGGCTTTAATGGAGAGTAATCCAAGTCTGGGTTTTAGCTACACTAGCTTTGAGGTGATTGACGGCGAAGGAAAGAAACAATATGATGCGCATTCTCCCTATTTCCCAGACAAGCAGGAACTGGTGAGGAAACTTATGGAAGGCTGCTTTATCAACGGCTCTTCCGTAATAATGAGACGATCGGCGCTGGAGAGCACCGGGTATTTTGACGAGAGTCTGCCCCAGGCCCATGATTTTGATTTGTGGCTTCGCCTGCTCCGCCAATATGCCTGTGGATTTTTAGACGAAATTCTCCTGGCTTATCGCTGGCATGGGCAAAACATGAGCCGGATCTCAGACGAGGTCAGTATTCAAAGCGTAAGAGAAAGAGCCAAACGGCTTTTTCCAGAGTGGTTAGGATAAGATGATTGTCGATTCCAGGACGAGTTGGTGTCACGTGAACTCCGAGTCCCATATCATATACTGATAAGATGGGGAAGGATGGGTGGCACAGGATGCACATTTGTGTTGTCGGACTTGGTAAAATTGGCTTTAATCTNTTAAAATATCTTTTGGATCAGTTTCCGGGTGAGGTTACCGGAGTAGATGTTGATGAAGAGAAGATTAAGAAATTGCAGGAACTGGGCTATAATGTAACCTCGGACTATAAAATGCTGACAACGGTTGATACATGGTTGCTGACACCGTCAACCGGAAAGAGCGGGGAGCATTTATTTGCTGCGTTGGACGAAATGTTAATTCAACCCCAATCCTTAATTTCTATAGAGTCGACCTTGCCGCCGGGGACGATGGAAAGGATACGGGATTACCTGGAACAGAAAGGATTTAACCTGGGATTGGATCTGTTTCTGATTCATGTTCCTCACCGGGTGATGTTCGGCGAAGACAGAACTGTCTGTGATACACCGCGTGTTATGGGGGCATTCACCCAAGCTTGCCTGGAAAAGGGACGGCAGTTTTACCAGCGGCTGGTTCCCGGCTTGGTAGAGGTTTCCGATGTAAGGGTTGCCGAACTCAGTAAAGTGGTGGAAAATGTTAAACGTTTTGTCGATATAGCTTTTGCTGAAGAAATATATCGGTATTGTGTCAACGAAGGGATTGAGTTTCAGGAACTTAGACTGGCTGTCAACAGTAAACAGAATGTAGAACTGCTTGCTACGGACTGGGGAATCGGGGGGGAATGTTTGCCCAAAGATATGAACTTTTTACGAGCGGTTTTCGGGTCTCCTTTGCTGCATGGAGCAGAGCTGAGCGACTGGACGTACCGGGAAGAGATTATTCAGAGAGTTGGCAGTGGACGAAGAGTTTTGCTGAAGGGCATAAGCTATAAGCCCGGGGTTAAAGACCTTGAGCACAGCCGGGCTGTCGATGTAGTCAGGCGGCTGCGGGAGCGCGGAAATATAGTTATGGTGGAAGATCATCTCTTTGTGGAGGAAGAGCTTGTTGCGGAGGGGTTTCAGCCACTGAAGCCAGGCAGTGAAAGTGATGAAGTAAAGGATTATGCTGTCTTGAGCCAGACGCCGGAAGTTATTCTGGAGCGCCACAGGGCACTCGAACCCATTGTGCCTGAGTTTTAAGGTATAAGCCTTATTCATGAGAAAAACATGACTCCTGTCCCCTTATTTGCAGGGGCAGGAGTCATGTTTTATTTAGTAATCTTAATATTATTTTGGATCCAGAGCACTTATTCTTGCAGAAACTCCTGCACATAGATATTGCCGAAAGCAGTGCCGTAGGCAATGCCCACACCAATATGGGTAAGCCTGGGATCGAGAATATTGGCGCGATGGCCGGGGCTCTTCATGAAGGCCGCCATAGCGCCTGCCACCGAATTATTGCCGGCAATGTTTTCCGCAGCCCAGCGCACGTTTAAGCCCACTGCCTGCATCATGGCAAACGGGCTGCCATAGGTCGGAGAAATATGATTAAAATAGCGATTGGCTTTCATATCATTGGCTTTGGTCACCGCTACGGATACCAGTTTGTAATCCACTACCAGAGGTTTTAAGCCCGCAGCAGCCCGCTCCTGGTTGACCATGTCGATCATCAGCTGTTCGTCAGCAGACAGGGATGAGACGGAAGGAATGGGGGGAGTTGTATCAGGTGCGGAAGGCGTAGTCTGGTTGGTAGCGGGAGAGGTAGGGGCACTCTGCTTCAAGATACCCTTGAGAGAGAGCACACTGCTGCCTGTGTTAGTTGGTCCGTTTGAAACTTGCCCCGGAGAACTTGGCGTACTGGGCGGAGTTTGGGTCGGTGTGGGTGTAGGAGGTACAGGAGATGTTGAGGCGATCGGGGTGTTTGGGGCTACACCAACCGGTTGAGTGGAAACAGGCACATAAGAACGAAGGCTGACCACCGATCCGGAAGAGGGGGTCGGAGCTGGTGCATAGGAACGCAGGTTAACGACTGATCCGGGCTGAGAGTTTGAAATTCCAGCATACACAGCGGCTTGGGCCGGAAAGGCAAAGGCCAGGGTTAATAAGGATATTTGGATTCCCATCAAATATTTCGTAACCTTCTTCATATGAGCACTCCTTTTTAATTTATAGAA
>DAHVVW010000152.1 GCA_027357125.1 Clostridiales bacterium | reverse complement strand
GGACATCTTTGGCTTTCTTGGACCGAATGGCGCTGGCAAAACTACTGCCATGAAAGCAATGGTTGGTCTCATCCGGCCTGACCGTGGGGATGTCAAAATTTCCGGCTATAGTGTGACCGAAGACTATGAAAAAGCGATGGCCAAAGTCGGCTGCATTATCGAGACAGCGGAGTCTTACCCCTTCCTCAGTGCTTTCGATAACCTGAGACAGATCGCCCGCTACTATCCGGATGTGGATCACAAACGGATTGATGAGGTGCTCGAACTGACAGGGATACTTAAATATAAGAGTGAAAAACCGAGGAAGTTTTCCCTGGGGATGAAGCAGCGCTTGGGGATCGCGGCAGCCATTCTCTCCAGGCCCAAGATCGTTATTCTCGATGAACCGCTGAACGGGCTTGATGTCGAGGGCATGATCGATATGCGCAAGCTGATAAAGAATTTAGCGGAGAACGAACAGACGACCTTTTTTATTTCCAGTCACCTGATTCATGACGTTGAGCTCACGTGTACCCGCATCGGGGTCGTATACAACGGGAAAATGCTTAATGTCGAGAGCATGGACAGCATCCTCAAAAATTACGCGACCCTGGAGAATTATTTTGTGAGTGAGGTAGAAAGAAATGGCCGTGTTCCAAGCCGCGCTTCGTAATGAAGTCGAGAAACTCTATAAAAAGAAAAAAGCTTTTGTCGCCGTATTACTGTCCCTGACTATGATTGTGGTCGGACAACTCATTATTGTCGGCGTGAGAAGCGGATTTGGGGTAAGAGGAGTAGGGAGTGCAGAGTTTCCGATTCTGGTGCTCTCGGTCGTGGTGAACACCATTCTCCCTCTATTTACGGCTTTGGTCACGATCGACAGTTTCTCAGGGGAGTTTTCGCATAATATCATGCGCATCACGCTCACCAGGCCCGTGAGCAGATTCAAGATTTTTACGGCCAAAATCACGGCCATCTCCCTGTTTACTCTGGCTAATCTCCTGTTGCTGCTGGTTTTTTCTGAGCTTGCGGGTTTTCTGTTTAACACCAACTCCGCCAGCTTGGGGGCGTTTGCCAGAACGGTTTTGGCTTATCTTGTAAGCTTCCTGCCCATGTTAGTTTTGGCGTTGGCGATTGTGCTCTTGGCAAATATCTTTAAGAGCGGCATCACTGTTTTTTTCCTGTCGATCTTGGCCTTTCTGGTGCTGAAAGTGTTAGGAGTGTTTTTTTCTCAGTATGCCAGTTTATTTATCACGACCCAGCTTGATTGGTATAATTTGTGGCTGGCCCATTCCTTCCCCTTTTGGAAAATTGTCCGCCAGTTATTGATCATGGCTGGATATGGTATAATGTTGTTCACAGCCGGGTTTTATATTTTTGATAATAAAGAGTTTTAGGGTGAGGATATGAACCTCAAACGGCGCTTAGTTTTAGCCAATGCGGCGACAGTAATCATTCCCGCGATGATTACTGTTGTTGTTGCCTTGGCTTTTGTTTTTATTCTCGGACGGGTTATGGGTACGGATATCTCAGTGGAGAATTACCGGAAACTGTCCGAGATTAAGTTGGAACTGATCGAGAGCGGGAACAGCGTTCTTAAGCAGAAGCCGGAAGCGGTTGAAGAGAAGAGCTTCCAGCAGCAGTTGCAGGAGCGGCTGGCGGCCATTAATGGAGAGCTGGTCATCATCAAGGATGAAGAGGTCTTATTCTCCTCACGCAATTTCAGTAAGATCGACCTGGCGAAGTTCGCGTTTGAAGGAAATAAAAAGTGGGGGAAAGAAGCGGTAGTTGTCGGCAATCTGGCCTATACGGTAGAGTCGATTAACCTTAATTTTCAAGACGGCGGCCAAGGGAGCGTCTTGCTCCTGGCACCCGTTGATCGCTCGCTCAGCAGCCTTACCGGCTTGTTAATCTTAGCCGGGGTGGTATTAGTACTGTCGTTTGCCGTGACCAATATCCTGATTTCCTACCAGTTATCGCGGGTTATCTTAAAGCCCCTCAATAATTTGCAGCAGGCGGCGGCTGAGATCAGCCGGGGGAATCTCGAGTGTGAGATCGTCGAGGAGGGGGATAAAGAGATTCGAGCGCTTTGCCGTGATTTGGAACTGATGCGCATTAAGCTTAAAGACTCAATCCGCGCGCAGTTAAAATATGAGGATAACCGTAAAGTACTGGTGTCAAGCATCTCCCACGACCTAAAGACCCCGGTGACTTCCATCAAAGGGTATGTGGAAGGAATCTTTGACGGGGTGGCCAACACGCCGGAGAAGATGGACCGGTATTTGCGCACAATTTATGCGAAAGCAGAACAAGTGGATATCATGATTGATGATTTGCTCCTCTATTCCAAGCTGGATTTAAACCAGATTCCGTTTAATTTCGAACGGACGGGAATAGCCGAGTTTTTCCAAGAGTGTTTGCTGGAGAGTGAGCCGGAGTTAGAAAGGAATCATATTAAGACAGTTTTTCAAAAGGAAATTGACCGTGAACGCACGGTCCTCTTAGACCGGGACAGGATGAAGAGGGTTATCATCAACATCCTTGATAACTCGCGCAAATATATGAACAAGGAGCAGGGAGAAATCAAGATGATTGTGCGCGAGACCCTTACCAGTATCATTATTGAAGTGCGTGACAACGGCTCCGGGATCAGGGAGCAGGATCTGCCGCACATCTTCGATCGTTTCTATCGCTCAGATACCGCCCGCACAGAGATTAAAGGAAGCGGTCTAGGGCTGGCCATCGCCAAACAGATCATCGAGGGGCACAGTGGCAGGATTTGGGCCATGAGCCACGGAGGCGAGGGTACGAGCATTTTGATATCATTAAGTAGATTGTAGGTTGAGGGAGGGTGAACATGAAAAAGATTTTGATTATTGAGGATGACGCCAGTATCGCAGAATTGCAGAAGGACTATCTTGAACTGGCGGACTTTGAGGCTGACATCTGCCCGAACGGCTTGGACGGTTTAAGAATGCTTAAAGATAAGGAATACGATCTCTTGATCTTAGACATCATGCTTCCGGGGATAGACGGCTTGGAAATTCTGCGCAGCATGAAGGATGAGAAAGACATTCCGGTGCTCTTGGTCTCCGCCAAAAAAGAAGAAATAGACAAGATTAAGGGCTTAAGCCTAGGCGCAGATGATTACATCACCAAGCCCTTCAGTCCAGGCGAACTGGTGGCCCGAGTCAAAGCCCATTTGGAGAACTACGAACGATTGAAACACAGGTTTAGAGACGGGCTTAACCGGAGCAGTACCTTGACCATTCGCGGCCTTAAAATAGAGAAAGACTCCCGCCGAGTCTTTGTTAACGGTCAGGAAGTAAACCTAGCTCAGAAAGAATTCGATTTGCTCTCATACCTAGCGCAAAATCCAAACCGAGTCTTCGGGCGCGATGAATTGTTTGAACGGGTCTGGGGGCTGGAAGCCTTGGGCGACTCGGCCACGGTGACCGTGCACATCGCCAGGGTGCGCGAGAAAATCGAAAGCGACCCGTCCAATCCGCAGTACATCGAGACCGTGTGGGGAGCTGGGTATCGGTTTAGGGTTTAGGGCGTTTGCAAAATGGTCCCGAAGGGGCTTATCAAATTAATCTGAACGATTACACCAAAGAAAAAATGGCGGTGCCGCCTTATGCCGGTGTATATGTGTATGGGATTATGTTTACTTCTTCGATGAACTTAAGGATCCAAAGGAAGACTATGGTTTTCAGAGAATCGCTTTGTAGGGGATATACCCGGTGATTCAGATCTATGGCGGCCATTTCTGTTTGTAACCTAATACTGTATGATATAATGTAAGGCAGGAACGTTTTAAGGAACGGTGATACTAATGAGTATACCTAAGGAAGATCTCCACCGTCTGGTAGATCTATTACCCGAAAAAGCAATATCGATTGCGAAAAGGTTCATGGAGTCCATAATACTAGAATCACGATTAGAGGACATCAACTGGTTAAATGCTGAACTGGCCGATTGGCCTCCATATGATTGGGGGCCCGAAGGGGTACCCAAAGGTAAGCCCGTGCGTTTTGTAGAAGGCAAAGGACTGGAAATCGAAGGGAGCCAGAAAAATTGAGTACCGGCATCCAACCAGGAGATGTAGTTCTGGTCAACCTTCCTACGCATGAACCAAAGGGACATGAACCGGAAGGCCTTCGGCCAGCAATTATAGTAGCTGTTCCCAGCGGGTATCTCCGTTTCCCGATTGTTTTAGTTGTTCCGGTGACTTCGCAAGGCGGAAATTGGGCTAACCAAAATCCAATTCTCTACCATCAGATACCCCGCGGCACAGGTGGGCTGCCAAGGCCATCAGTAGCTTTAATTGACCAGGTTCGAGCGGTTGATATGAAAAGGATAACTACCTACCTGGGAGCATTGGAACAGCAGCTACTTCAAAACATAAGACATAGTTTAGTCGAATTGATCACGGCATAAGAGTATATCATTTTTTGGCGCAAAGTATCGGACGACTCCATATATGATCATTGGGTTTATATTATTGGAATCCTTATCAGGACCGAATATATTATCAGCAGGACAATGGGATCTGGCGTATTGATTTCGCTGGAGAGAATAAGGAACAAGTCTACGTCCCGGATGATTCCACAATCAATTCCTTTATCGTGAATCAAGACAAAAACGTCATATGACTGATTCATCTTTTACTGTGACTTGAGTAGAAAGTTTTTACATCGGAATTTTCTGTCCCAGTTTGGTTACATCATGAACCTCTACTCTTCGGGACTACCTTCTATACTAAAGTAAGATAGTTCAATCGATTTAACGCATTTTCATTGTGATATATGGCAAATAGGAGAGGATGGTTGATAATGTCTGAAGAACAACTTCGTGAGGAAATCAATCGGCTGGTAAATAGAATCCCTATTGAGAAGTTAGAAATTGCAATCCATTTCCTAAAATCTTTGCTCGAACAGCAGCAAAACGGGCAGACATTAGCCAACCCTAGCTATGATGATGAGCCATGGACGGAAGAAGATGAACAAGCAGTTGCAGAGGCTGAAGAGGATATACGGACAGGGCGTATTTATACATTGGAGGAAGTGGAAAAGGAGTTGGGCCTATGAACTTGATTATCACCAATAGGGCCAAAAAGGATTTGGTGAAACTCAAAGGGTTTAATGACAAGTGGCGAATCCGAGTTGGGGTTTATCGCGTGATTATGAGGGTAGAGGGGACTTTTGTAACCGTCTATGCCTTACGGGTTTTACACCGAAGGGAAGCATATACAATTAAGGGCTAATCAAAAAAACGTGCCTGCATAGCGCGCTTTTCTTGATGTTAAAGCTCTGAATATGAATATCTTCTGTGTAAAATTATTCAGGTTTTTCAACGAGTATATCTACTGCAGTTGATATTACTTAAGTGTTAGTAGTGAAATTTTGTCACTTAAAAAAGTTATGCTAAAATAATTTAGTTGCGGAGCTTAATTTGCCTTTTCCGGATAAAATAACCTCGTAATTGCCATAAGAAGAGTCAGCCAATTGTTAATTCAGGAGGAAATCATGCAACACAAATTTTCCCGTACCGAACTTTTAATTGGGGCAGAAGGTATCTCTCGCTTAAGCCAAAGTACGGTGATTATTTTCGGTATCGGCGGAGTAGGCTCTTTTACCGCCGAAGCCTTGGCGCGTGCCGGGGTAGGCCATTTAATATTAGTAGACTTTGATGAGATCTGCTTGACGAATATTAACAGGCA
>DAHVVW010000151.1 GCA_027357125.1 Clostridiales bacterium | reverse complement strand
TTTAGTTTTTCCAAGTCCCCTGCGGGTGCCAATAACTCAAGTTTCATCACAAACTCCTTAATAGGTGCTGAAATCAGTCATCATGGTTGATATTTCTGTTGGTTTTGCAGGTGCTCATCAAACGTCTTGGCAAATACATGGTAGCCATCACTCTTGGCCACAAAATAGAAATAATCGGTCTGAGTCGGGTTCAAGACAGCCTCTAACGAAGCATGCCCGGGGTTGGCAATCGGACCGGGCGGAAGTCCGGCATTAAGATAAGTATTATAAGGAGAAGGAATCTGGAGGTCTTTGTCATACAGTTTGGGCTTAGGCGTACCTAAGAGAAACTGGATCGTGGCACAAGACTGTAGCGGCATGTTTATCCTAAGGCGGTTGAGGAAGACTGAGGCTATGAGCGCGCGGTCAGATTCGTGAACCGCCTCTTTTTCTACCAAAGAACTTAAAGTTACCCAATCATGTACAGACATGCGCGTCTCTTTAAGCCGGGCTGCTGCCTCAGCCGTCAGCTCTTGCCCAAACCGCTTAAGAAAAATATCAAGGATTTCATTCGGACTGCTTTTCTTGTCGATAAAATAGGTATCTGGAAACAAAAATCCGTCCAGCCGGTGGTCTCCTTTGGCTGCTCCTGTGAGAAAGCTGTACGGGAAGTCATATGATGAGATAACCTGCAGAAAGTCCTCTTTCTTTCCCAGTCCTTTTTCCACAAGCACCCCAATGACCTGTTCAGTCGTGAACCCTTCGGGAATGGTTACCCTGACCGCCGCAACCTGAGGACCTTTGAGCAAACTGTCGATTATTACAGAAGGGCTCATGGCCTGAGACAGCAGATAATCTCCGGCAAAGAGTTTGGAATCAGCCTGGCGCGTGCGAACTAAGACCCTGAAGGCCCAGGCGCTGCGAATGAGATGACGTCGTTCCAATTCTGCGGCCACCTGACTTGCCGTCATACCCGGAGTGAGCACGAATAATTCTGTTTTATCTGTCTGAGCATAAGCTTTACTGGCTGTATTCCACCAGGCAGTAATCCCACCCAAGGTGATAACCAGAGCCAGCAGCAATACTAAATTTTTTTTACCCACACCTACACTCTCTCTTTCTCCTGAAGCCGCCAAACAACCTATTCCTTTACCCCAACGCGCAGAATCCGGTTAGCGGGCTTGTACTCATCCCGGCTTAAAAGCTGGCGCGCTTCATTACCCTGACTGTCTTTCATGATGCGCCAAGTCTTGACAATGTACCCTTTGCTTCCTGTCTGCTCTTGAACCACTTTACCAACAGGCAAGCGGGGGTCTGGTCTTTGCTCTGTCTGAAAGTCTATTTCTTTTTCAACTTCATGCTGAAAAGTTATAGTCTTGTCATTCTTTTTCCCCCACAAACGGATCGTGAGTATTCCCGGACGCACTTCCGTGCGCAGATAGAGAATGCCTGTCGTATCATTTTTGAACTTGAAGTCAAGATTAGGGTAGTTAACCGTAGCGTCAAGCCCCGGATGAACGTAAGTAACGGCGACAGCATGAGGCACTCTTTCCACTATTGTCTGGTTAGCCAGAAGAACAGTATTATATAAGGTGGAGGAAACCTGACAAATTCCCCCTCCTGTGCCCTGGACGTACTCATTATTAATTATTACATAAGCATCTTTATACCCTGTTTCCGGAGTTCTGGGACCGACTGTTTGATTAAAAGAGAAGGTTTCCCCTGGCTTGATAATTTTCCTATCGAGAGCTTTGGCTGCTGCCGTTAAGTTCGCTGTTCTGTTCTCCTCTTGTACTGCAAATTTCGTACTGAAATCCCCAATCACCCCGTCAAAAGCCAATTCTTTCATACCCTCGGTCGTAACCGCTGCGGGAACTTCGGCCAAGGACACTTCGATCTGGGACGGCAAGGAAGCCAAAGAATATTCCTTAGCCTTGTGGATGATCTGATCAACATTTACTGAGAGTCCGGAAACAGCAGGTTTGATTACAAACTTGTCATCCTTAATCGTGTAACTGGCATCTTGAGCCGGACGTTTGAGGAAGGAAAGCTTTTCATCGAGAGCGTTGCTTGCCTTTAAGGGGTCTATCTTTAAGATGCTGGCGCTCACCTGACCGGGCATGCTCGCAACCCTATTCAGAGTCTGATCTGCATCTAGCCCAACTCCAAGCTCCTTCCAAGTTACACTTACCCGTTTATCATTGTACACTAGGAACAGACTTTGTTCCAGCTTGTCCTCTGCATACTGCGTTAGTTTCTGTCTCCCTTCTTTCAGGGATAAGCCACTTAAGTCTGTATCGTCAACTTTGGTTCCGGCAGGCAGCGGAGTATCCGCATTTAGAGTGGAAGTGCCCGCACAGCCAGCAAGATATCCTGTCAGGGTCATCAGAGTTAGCATGAGAATTACCTGAAATGCTGACTTTTTTGTCAAGCGCACATCTTCACCCCCTGTTCACCTTTTTAGTCTTACCTTTCTCAGCACATTTTTTGCACGCACATAGAAAAAACTCGCCTCTTTAATTAGGCGAGTTTCTCTACTGCGTTCGATAACCCTGCTGCTAAGTTTGCTTGGTGTCCGTAAATCTTACGTAACACATTTTTTAGAATAGACCCCAGAAAATATGTACTATCCCCCGCGACTTCGGGCTTCGGACTACTCTTCTTCGTCCTCCAGGTTCTCCCAGGCGTCTGCGACTTTTTCCCATTCTTCGTCATTTTCGATGTCGAGCAGCATTTCATTGCCGTTTTCATCGTGCCCAAGCTTCAAAATAATGGCCTCATCAGCTTCTTCATCATCTTGTTCATTAATAGGCATTAAGACAAAGTACGTAGAACCGTCAACTTCCAAAGTGTCAAGGTGGAGAAATTCGTGATCTTTCCCCTCATCGTCCGTGAGGATGATTGTATCGAATTCTTCCGCCTCTTGGTCATGCTCGTGCTCGTGGTCGTGGTCGTGATCGTGCTCAGTCATTCGTTTCACCTCTTATAAAAGATAATGTCATTTTACTACCCGCAGGTAATGTTTGTCAAATCGCCGGAGTTGGTGGGTTTACTGGAGATTTTCGTCATCAGGGAGTAACGTGTCCATTTTCATCCTGTTCTTTGTTTCCTCTGCCTGTCGGCGGTCTAAGTAACCCTGCAGGATCACGACCGCAGCCATCTTGTCCACGACCTTTTTGCGTTTAGCCCGTGACAAGTCAGCTTCCAGGAGGGAGCGCTGCGCGGCCACCGTACTGAGACGTTCATCCCAAAACTCTACCGGCAGTCCGAAGCGTTCACGCAGAACTTGGGCAAACTCCTCTGTCAATAGGGCGCGCGGACCGATCGTGCCATTCATATTTTTAGGATAGCCAAGCACGATCTCGCTGACCTCATATGACTTAATTATGTCCTCAAGCTGCTCAAGCTCGGCGCGGGAGCGTCGAATGGTCGTTACCCCTTGAGCCGTCCAGAGCAAGGAGTCGCTCACAGCTACCCCAATCGTACGTTCCCCATAATCCAGACCCATTATACGCAAGTCTTCATTCCTCCACACATAGTAGTCCTTACACAATCTTTAAGCAAAAATGCGGGCAAACCCGGCCACAGTATCCGCAGAGCACACACTCAGCAGCTTTGACTTTGGCTTGCCCTTCCAGATATAAAGCCCCTTGCGGGCAGACCTCAACACAGCGGCCGCAGCCTTGGCACCAGTCTGCTATATAAAGCTTACGTTCCCTTTTGTGCACAACCTGACTAAGCTCCGGCGGAACATCTTGGCCGGCAAGCAGGAGCAAATTAAAATCTACTTCTGCTTTGCTCGACATCCCTACAGCCATGGCCTGAACTCCTTTGACCTGACGGATAAAATCAAATGCCTGAACCGGGTCATGGGCAAGGTGTCCGCCGCCCAGAACTTTCATGGCATAAATGCCGATTCCCAGCTCGGCTGCAAAAGAGATAGCATTAAGCATATCCTCAAGTGTGCCATCAATGATCCCGATTCCCTGGTAATTAAGAATTGGATGAATAACATCCAAGCCCGGCTGGAGAGCCCCTGCCCGCACGCCAGCCGCCGCATGGGTAGAAATCCCTAGGTAGCGCACTATCCCTTGGGCTTTGGCGTCCAACAGTTCGTCCCAGGCCGCCTGATGCCCGCGCAGAGTAAAGGCGCTTTCCTGTTCATGCAGCAGGAAAAAGTCCAAGACATCCCGATTCAAGCCCCGGCGCGCCTTCTCCAGACTCGTGCGCATCTCAGCCCGGGTTAACGCATAGGACTTCGTTGCTACCATTACCTCTGAGTGCCCGCTAATAGCCTTGGCTATTTGGGTGTAGTTATTGTAAATTTCCGCTGTGTCAACCCAGTTTATCCCTTGCTCAATGGCATAGCGCAAAATTCCCGTCCCCTCAGCAGTTGTAACACGTCCTTGTAAAGGGGAAATGGCTAAACTGCCAAAGCACACTTCGGACACAAGCGGACCACTTAAACCTAATTTTACGTGACGCATTGTCAATCCTTTACTCATCCTGCTAAATTACGAGCCCTTTCTCAGACCTGAGAAAGGGCTCATGGCAAGTCCTCATTTTTCGAGGTATGAACGGACAAGTTCTTCCAACAGCTCATAGCGTTCAAGCTTACGGATGAAAGTGCGGGCTTGCTTATGGCTGGTAATATACACGGGATCACCGGACATGAGATAGCCTACCAACTGGTTGATTGGGTCATAACCTTTTTCCTGCAAAGCCGCATAAACCTGCTGTAAAATTTCCCGGGCGGGAACATCCTCTCCCTGGGTCTTAAACATCATGGTATGATCCAAGCCGTCCATTAAGCCACTCCCCTTTCGCAATCCCCAAGTCATATTGGAATTATACTCCATTTCCAGCCCTAACGAGTACTGCATGCAAAACTTTTCCTCTTACTGCCTGAATATTCTCCAGAGCAGTCGTATTTTCCTCCAAGATCTCAAACCAAATCAAAATTCAGCTGTTTGCAGTACCGCAAACACTGATACCAATCCTACTTACTTATAAGCTTGCGCACAATTGCCGGAACCTGATCCAGAGCCTCCCCGAGCTTACTTGGGTCTTTGCCGCCGGCCTGAGCCATATCCGGCCGACCACCACCGCCGCCGCCGGTAATTTTCGCCACTTCCTTAATAATCTGCCCGGCATGCAGCCCGCTTAAACCTGCAGGGCTAACAGCAGTGACCCAGTTCACTTTCCCTTCGGCCACAGCCCCTAAGACCAAGACTCCATGCTTAAGCTTGGCGCGCAGAAGATCAGCCATCTGGCGCAAGCCTTCCATGTCTGCAGCGTGCACCTGGGCCGCCAAGAGCGGAACCCCTTCTACCTCTGTCACTTTTCCGAGCAGACTGTCCACTTCGGATTTGGCCGCCTTGGAATTTAGCTGCTGGATCTCACGCTCCAAATCTTTTACTTGCGCCAGCAACCCTATCACCCGTTTAGGCAAATCGTTAGGATGAACTTTCAGCAGGGCAGCTGTTACTTCAAGCTGGTCGGTTAGAGAACGCACCAATTTCAAGGCTTCCAGCCCTGCGACCGCCTCGATCCGGCGCAGCCCTGCGCCAATCCCTCCTTCGGTAAGAATTTTAACCAGTCCTATCTCCCCGGTGGCGCGCACATGCGTACCACCGCAAAGTTCTTTACTGTAATCTCCCATACTTACAACCCGCACAACATCCCCATATTTCTCCCCGAACAGGGCCGTAGCCCCGCCAACTTTCGCCTCTTCCAAGCTCAT
>DAHVVW010000150.1 GCA_027357125.1 Clostridiales bacterium | reverse complement strand
GGATATGCAAGAAAAATACTCTCTGATCGGAGATGTTCGCGGTCTGGGTGCTATGATTGGGATTGAGCTGGTTAAAGACCGTCAGACGCAAGAACCCGCGAAAGAAGAAACCGGCAGGATTGTACAAGAATGTCTAGAACAGGGCTTAATTATTATCTCCGCTGGCGTGTACGGCAATGTTGTCCGCATGCTCATGCCGTTGGTAATCACAGATGAGCAGTTGGAACAAGCATTGAACATCCTTGATAACGCCTTTGCCAAAGTGCAAAAAAGTATTGGTTAAACACTTAAGTTTAAGTTTGTTATACCTCCTCCTATTTTTTATATGGGCGGTCCAACTTCGTTTGGGCCGTTCCTTTTCTCTTTCTGTGAAAAAAGTCTTTTCATGTTTCTCTTTTTACATTATGATGAGCGAGGGTTAGATAGACAAAGAGGAGGGGCTTAGCGCCATGGAATCAGATAATGCCGTAAAAATGGGTGAGGTCATAAACGCAGGCTCTAGGGGCGAGTCCAAGGTAATAATAGCTTATTTGGCAGTCTCAATCATTTGGGGTTCAACCTATTTGGTGAACCGAATCGGGGTTAGCGAGCTTCCCCCGGAATTATTTTCCGGAATTAGATTTATTATTGCCGGAGGGCTTCTGTTTGTTTACACTATGGCAAGAAAAGAGGCTTTTCCGTTAGGGATTAAGGGAATATGGCAGCAAGTGCTAGTGGGTTTGTTATTTCAGGGGGGCATAGGTTTAGTGGTATGGACCGCCCAGTGGGTTCACTCCGGGGTTACCTCTCTCATAGTTGCTACTGGGCCGTTGTTTATCGCAATGATTGAATTCTTGATCCCCGGCGGCAATAAACCGGGTATTAAGGCCTGGTTAGGGTTGTTACTCGGATTTGGTGGTATGTCACTCTTAGTATTTTCCGGAGAGAATGCAGCATCGGTCAATATTTGGGGAGCGATTCTTCTGCTTTTGGCTTCTTTTATTTGGGCCATTGGTTCGGTATACATACAAAGGATTGACTCAGGGGGCTCAACTTTGGCAAACTTAAGTATTCAGATGTTAGCCGGAGGGGTAATGTTGGCCCTAATTGGAATCGGATTGGGGGAACTGCCCAGACTGCATTTTACGGCCACGGGAATATTAGTCACACTTTATCTCATCGTATTTGGCTCGATTGTCGGGTACGGTTCCTATCTCTATGTATTACAAAAATGGCCGGCCACGAAGGCAGGAACATATGCTTATGTTAACCCGGTGGTGGCTTTGTTTTTAGGGGGAACTGTCGGTGAGCCGGTTTCTATGAGTATGATTGTATCGGCCTTAATCATTATTGGCGGAGTAGTACTGGTTCAGATGTCGGCACCTGCGCGAAGCACGAGTTCTACATTGAGATCAACTCAGTTCGACTTGATGAGGCAAAGCCTCCAACGAAAGCAATGAAAAATTTCATTAGTAATTAATGAAATTTTTCATTGGACTCAGAAAAACAAATCAAAGGCATTTCTGACAATTCTTAAAATTAGTTAAAGCTTGGGATGATTTTTTTCATCCTAAGCATGATCAAGTTTGAACTTAATAAACTCTAAACCCGCTTAAACAGGCCTTTTATGGGGCCCGTTTTTTCATGGCATGTTTTTTGCTACTAATTAAATTGTCTTACTAAAAGGGGGGAGGTTTGGCAAACAATAATCAGAACTAATAATTGCAATCTGTCTAATCTACTTATAACAAGGGGGGAATTAAAGGATGAGTGATATTTTCACTCGCTACGGTGACGGATCTCCAACCAGAATGAGCAAAGAGGACATTCGTTTTGACTTGGAAGAGGGAACCCGTGACGCTGCAGATCGCGGGAAGATACCTGCGCTTACCGAAGCTGAGCTTGACCGTCTCTTTGAAATTTGCACGATGCCTGAAAAAGCTGTGACAGTTGAGCGCGGCGATGAAGTTGTTGTCAGTTTTGATGCTGGAACTTTAAAATTACCGGTACGTGCCGGAATCCCGATGGACAGGTCGACTGCTATTCTTACCCACGAGCGGGCATTTTGCTCAGATACGATGGAACTGGGCCATGTGGATTACAGCTACAAACAGTTGAAAGCGATTATTCATGAAGAATGTCAGGCGATGGAGCATATTCAACTTAACACGATTATCCCGGTATTTTATGGAGCCATGCCGAACTTGGGCTTATACACCAAACCGGACGGGCCGATTGATAACTGGTCTGAACTTCTGCCTTTGGCCAAGATTGCGGAAGCTAAAGCCGCTCAGGAAGAGGCTGTGGAACACGCTGTCAAGGATATGGTCTATGTCGCCAGTAGAATGTATGAGTCCGGGGCGGACGGCATCAACTTTGACACCGTGGGAGCATCTGGTGATGCCGATGTGCTCGCTACCTTACAAGCCGCTCAAATCCTGAAAGAAAAATATCCGGATATTGCGATCGAATTCGGTATGGCTGGGGAATTCGTTCTCGGCATGCACGGCGAGCTTTATTATGATGGCACCCGCTTAGCCGGGCTTTATCCGCATCAACAAGTGAAAATGGCTGAAAAGGCCGGAGCCAATATCTTTGGAGCAGTCATAAACACCAACAGCAGTATGACCTTTGCCTGGAATATCGCCCGGGCTGTAACTTTTGTCAAGGCCTGTACGGAGGCCGCCAACATTCCGGTGCATGTAAATGTGGGCATGGGAGTGGGAGCTATTCCGGTAACCAACACCCCGCCGGTGGATGCTGTGTCAAGGGCGGACAAAGCGCTGGTCGAGATCGGAAAGGCGGACGGGTTGTAGATTGGTCATGGCGATCCTTTTGGTATGGCTATTACTCACGAGATGGCTGCGGGCATGGGCGGAATTCGTACTGCCGGAGATCTGGTAGCACGTATGCAAATGACCAAGGGCATGAAAATCAAGGACGCAAAAGAGTATGTAGCCGCTAAAGTGGGAGTTTCCACTTTTGACCTGTGTGACGAAGCTGTAATGAAAGAGGTCAGGGAACAGCTTGACATTGGGCATGTCCAAGCACGGGTCGGCGCTTCAATCGGCATGGAAGCTAAATTCAATATTGCCAGAGTTTTAGACATGAAAATTCAAGCAGTGGAGAATTTCAAACGCAAAACCGGAATGTAAGCGGAGATATTCGCTAGCATTAGATAATTTGAATCTAAAAAATTATGATGTATACAAGGAGGGCTGAACTTGAGTATAGAAGACATTATTGCCGAGTCGAGAGAAACAATTTTGCAGTGCGACCAAGCACGGGCGGTCGCGGTTGCCGAACGCGCCGTTGCCCAAGGCTTTGACCCGGTGCAGGTGCTGAGTGAAGGTTTTAGCTACGGTATTCGTCAGATGGGAGATCTTTTCGGCAGGGGGGAAGTGTTTCTGCCCCAATTGATTCTTTCGTCCGAGGTTATGAAATCGGCTGTGGTCATCCTTGATGCGGCGATTCAGGGTGGCACACCGCAAGCAAAAGCCAAGATGGTAATCGCCACGGTCGAGGGAGATGTGCATGATATCGGCAAAGGTATCGTAGTCTCGCTTTTAAAGACTCAGGGCATCGAGGTTTATGATCTGGGACGGGATGTACCTACTGTTAAAATCATCGAAAAAGCTCTGGAAGTTGATGCCAATATAATCGGAACCAGCGCTTTGCTTACCACTACTCTCATGGGTCAAAAGAAACTGGAAGACGAACTGCGTAAGAACGGTCTGCGCGACAAATTCAAGACCATGGTCGGGGGTGCACCGGCTACCCAGAGATGGGCTGATAGGATCGGTGCCGATGCTTATGCTGAAGACGCAGCTGAGGCGGTAACTAAGGCTTTAGCTTTGTTAGGCAGATAATTAATTAAATCTGTAAGGGGACTTCTGGAAAGGTGGGCAACATGAACGCTCTAAATCTTGAGCCTATTTTGGTTAAGGCGGCCAAGGGGGAGATCTTATCTAAACCTGAGATAATTTTCCTTCTAAGTTTAAGCACAGAAGAAGAACTGGCTGCCCTTTTCCACACAGCCAGGGAAACGAGGGCAAGACATTTCAGCAATAAACTTTTCCTGTACGGATTTGTCTACTTTTCCACTTGGTGTCGCAATGACTGCACCTTTTGCTATTTCCGTAAATCAAATGGTCTACCCCACCGCTATCGCAAAACAGATCAGGAAATAGTAGAGGCAGCTGCACGTTTGGCTGAATCCGGAGTGCACCTGATTGACCTCACGCTGGGTGAAGATCCTTTTTACCATCATAATGGGGATGGAATTCACTCCTTGGCTAAGCTAGTGCAAGCAGTAAAGAGCCAAACCAGCTTGCCGGTCATGATTTCGCCGGGGGTTGTTTCCCAAAGGGGACTGGAGGAATTCGCTCAAGCAGGTGCAGATTGGTATGCCTGCTACCAGGAGACCCATAACAGACAGTTGTTTAGCAGCCTGCGCCTGAAACAGAGTTACGACCGTCGCTATCTCAGCAAGAAGCATGCTGTGGGGCACGGTTTGCTGATTGAAGAAGGGATCTTGGCCGGTGTGGGGGAGAGTCTGGCAGATATCGCGGATTCTCTGGAAGAAATGCGTAAGCTTGGAGCCCATCAGGTGCGGGTGATGAGTTTTGTACCGCAAGAGGGTAGTTCCATGAGTGCTTGGCCTACCCCCGACCGGATGAAAGAATTAAAAATTATTGCCATTATGCGTCTGTTGTTCCCTGAACGGTTAATTCCGGCGTCTCTCGATGTGGACGGGGTCGAGGGAGCACAAGCGCGTATTAATGCGGGAGCAAATGTTATCACATCTTTGATTCCGCCGCAGTTGGGGCTGGCGGGCGTGGCCCAAAGCACTAAAGGCATCGATGAAGGGCATCGCACAGTAGAGGGGATTCTACCGATTTTGGAAAGGATGAATCTAACAGCCGCCACGGCGGAAGAGTATAAGGCTTGGGTGGATAAGGAAAGAGCGAGTTTAGGTTTGGTAAACTTAGTAGGGGAATTCGGTGGTTTAAGATGAAGGTAGCTGTAATTGGCGGGAAACTGCAAGGGGTTGAGGCCACATATCTGGCTCATCAAGCGGGCTGGGAGGTTGTCCTGATTGACAAGGATGCATACGCTCCTGCTACAGGTATGTGTGATGAGTTTTATCAGGTGGAGATTTCGGCTGACCCGGAAAGGGTTGCTGAAATCGTCAGTAAAACGGAACTAATCATCCCGGCGATCGAGGATCAAGCGGTTTTAGAGATGTTGGCGCAAATTGCTCGTTCAGGCCAAGTTCCGCTAGCTTTTGATCATTCTGCCTATACTCTTTCTTCGTCTAAGCAAAGGTCGGACGAGTTGTTCCATGGTCATGGAATCCCGGCACCGGCATATTGGCCAAATTGTACGCTCCCGGTGATTGCTAAACCTTCGTTTGCCAGCGGCAGTCACGGAGTGCGTAAGTTCTATGATGCCAGAGACTTAAGCGAATTTCTCGGAAAGTTAAATGGCGACCGTGGTAGCTGGGTGATTCAGGAGTACTTGGAAGGGCCCTCGTATTCGATCGAGGTAATTGGTGCCAAGGGGCAAGTGGTAGCTTTGCAAATTACTGATTTAGGCATGGATAGGAGTTATGACTGCAAAAGAGTTTCTGCCCCTACAGAGTTAAGTGTAGCTTTAGAACGGGAGTTTCGGGAAATAGCGGTGGAGATTGCCCGTTTAATAAATCTTAATGGCATCATGGATGTAGAAGTAATCAACCACCATGGGACTCTGA
>DAHVVW010000014.1 GCA_027357125.1 Clostridiales bacterium | reverse complement strand
GTAATGGTATGTTTCGACGGGTTCTATGTTTCGCATATCTCAGAGCCTGTGGATATTCCCGAGTTGGAACAAGTGAAAGAATTTCTGCCTGCCTTTAATGTGAACTATCCTGTGCTCGATATCAACAGTCCGAAAATGTTTAACGTAATGGCCTTCCCGGCTTATTTCGAAGAATTCCAACGGGACAAGCACGAAAGCATGCTGGGAGCGGAACATGTCATTAAGGAGGCTATGGCGGACTTTGCCCGGATCTTTGGCCGTTCTTATCGTATGGTGGAAACTTACCGGACAGAAGATGCCGACATGATCCTGGTAGGACTTGGTTCCATGATGGGGACAGTGCGCACGGCTATTGATGACTTGCGCAATAACGGGTTGAAGATTGGGATGGCTAAAGTGAAGAGTTTCCGCCCGTTCCCGTACCAGGATTTAGCCAAAATTCTGCAAGGGGCTAAAGTGATCGGTGTGCTCGATCGGGATATTTCCCCAGGCAGCACCGGCATCGTATATCAGGAAGTGCTGGCAGCGCTGCAAGGAGAGGGTGCGCAGTCAATCGTGGATTTCGTGGTCGGACTGGGCGGACGTGACGTAAATATGGAAACCATTGAGAAGGCCAGTCGTATATTGCAGCAGGTTGAGACCGGTAAAAACCTGACGCAGCGGGTGCTCTGGATTGATGAGAACAGGGAAGTTTTGGATGTCTGGAAAGTAGGTGAAGCCAATGTCGGTTAGGATGCAGGACCTGCCGGTGGAAGAAGTCGTTGCCCCTGGCCGGGGCGGGTGTCCTGGCTGTGCAGCTGTGATTGGTGCTCGCATGGCGAGTAAAATTGCTGGTCAAAACACCATTATGGTCAATTCTACCGGTTGCATGTGCGTAAACTATGGCTATGCCGGCGCGCCGCTTTTTCCTTACGTTCACAGCTTGTTTGAAAATGCCGGTTCGGTAGCCAGTGGGATTGATGCCGCGTTAAAAGCCGGTAAGCGCAGGGACGGAGTTAACCTGATCGTTTTGGCCGGCGACGGCGGCACAGTGGATATAGGTTTTCAAGCTTTGTCCGGAGCGGTAGAGAGAGGGCACCGTTTTCTCTATATCTGCTATGACAATGAAGGGTATATGAACACGGGAGTTCAACGCTCCGGTGCCACACCGTATGGAGCAAGCACCACGACTTCTCCGGTTGGTAAAATTGGTAAGGGCGAATCTCGCCCCTTAAGCCGCAAAAAGGATATGGTACGGGTGATGGCAGCCCATGGGATTCCGTACACGGCGACGGCCTCCATTGCCTATCCGCTGGACTTTATGCGTAAAGTCCAAACGGCTTTGGCGATAGACGGTCCCTCTTATATTCACTTGCTATCCCCCTGCTCCAATGGCTGGGGAATAGAACCTAAGGATTCTGTAAAAGTGGCCCGCTTAGCAGTGCAAACAAATTTTGCCCCTCTCTATGAAATAACAGGCGGCCGCCAGTTTAAGATTAACTTGAGGCCGGTCAATCCGAAACCGGTGAAAGAATATCTGGCTATGCAAAAACGCTTCCGTCACCTTACGGACAACCATGGCGAGCTGGATATCATCCAACAGGCGGTGGCGGAGAACTGGCAGTATTTGACGAGTTGCGAGAATGTCTAAGAGAGGAGTAAAGATATGTCCGGTCGTAAAGACTTAGATTATTATTTTTACCCGGAGAGCTTGGCTGTAATAGGGGCATCTACTAATACCTATAAAGCCGGATACCAAATTGTCAAGAACATGTTGGACTATGGGTTTACCGGCAAGGTATATCCTGTAAATCCAAAGGAGAAAGAAGTCCTTGGCCTGTCATGTTACCAGACACTTAATGATATTCCCGGGAATTTGGACTTGATTATCATTGCCGTGCCATCTTCCCATGTTTTAGGCGTGATGAAAGAAGCTGCTGCACGTGGCGGGATCAAAGCTGCCGTTGTAGTTGCCGCTGGATTTGCAGAAACAAAAGTACCTGAGCTAGTCGAACTGGAAAAAGAAATTGTGGCCACAGCTCGCCAAGCCGGAATTCGGGTTTTTGGGCCGAACTGTGTTGGGATTCAAAACACCCGCAACTTTCTAGACACGACCATTGAACCGCCAGTGGTAAAAACTCAAGGGGATATCAGCATTATTACTCAGAGTGGAGCCATGGGTGGGACTACCTTGTTATTTATGGAGGAGCAGCCGGCACCGCTCGGTTTCTCCAAATGGGCGCATGTTGGCAATATGTCTGATGTTGACGTACTGGAAATTCTGGAGTATTACGGTGAGGATCAGGATACCCGAGTTGTAGGGATGTATATGGAAGGCATTCGGGACGGTCAGCGGTTCCGGGAGATTGCCAGTAAAGTCACCAAAGAGAAACCAGTAATTATCCTCAAGGTGGGCAGGAGCGAAATTGGCTCCCGGGCAGCGGCTTCCCATACCGGGGCCTTGGCTGGGTCTGACAAAATCTATGATGCAGCGTTTGCCAAGTGTGGAGTAACCCGCGTTGATTACCTAGAGGAACTCGTCGATGTGGCCAAAGGGTTCTCCATGCAGCCACTTCCGCAGGGGAATCGGGTTTGTATTCTAACGGAAGCGGGCGGGCCCGGCATTGTGGCCGTGGACCAATTGGGTTTTGCCAAGCATGCTGAACTAGCGCATATTTCTGAGGAAGGGCGCAAGAAACTGGAAGCATGTCTGCCATCGATGGCTATGATTTGTCATCCCGACGGATATATTGACATTACGGCAGCGGCAATGTCCGAGCACCACGCGGATGCTCTAAATGTTGTGTTGGATGAGCCGGGGGTTGACGCGGTGCTCTTAATTACTGTTCCCCCGACTTTCCTACCGCCGGTTGAACTCGCTCAAAGTTTATTGCCCGCTCTTAAAGCGGCCAATAAACCAGTTTTTGTATGTTTCCTCGCCGGCAAGTGGTGTGATGAAGCAAATGCGTTCTTAGAGGCCAATGGGATACCTACCTTCAAGATGCCTAGCCAGGCGGTCCGGGTATTAGACGAGATGATGGAACGCAAGAAATACCTGGATAAAATCGCCAGGCAAGAAGGGGGTGCTCCTAATGCATAAGCTAGTTAAGCAGGCTCGTGAAGCCGGCCGTAACTTACTGGAACATGAAGCAAGTGCTCTCTTACGGGAGTACGGGCTGCCTTGTGTGCCTAGCGTCTTGGCCTGTACGGTCGAGGAGGCGGAGCAAGCCGCTGAGGAAATTGGGTTTCCGGTGGTGTTAAAGATGGTCTCCCCTCAGATTATCCACAAGAGCGAGGCTGGCGGAGTCAAGGTTAACCTAGGCACCAAAGATGAAGTGCGCCTGGCTTTTTCGGAAATTATGGCCAGTGCTAAATCCTTTAATAAGGAAGCAGAATTAAAGGGCGTGCTGGTCACATTGTATCTCCCAGGTGGGACTGAGGTCATTCTGGGCATGAACAGAGACGCCCAGTTTGGTCCGGTACTCATGTTCGGCCTAGGCGGGGTTTTTGTGGAAGTGTTTAAAGATGTTAGCTTCGAATTGTTGCCCGTCAACGAAGAAGATGCTTACGAGATGATCGAGGGGATTAAGGGGCGGGTGATCCTCCATGGGACTAGGGGGCAAAAACCAAAAGACATGGCGGGAATAGCAAAGGCTTTGGTTAATCTTTCCCAGTTAGTACTAGAAAACCCGGAGATTAACGAGATCGACTTAAACCCGACCGTAGTTTTTGAAGATAAGATTGCCATTTTAGACGTACGGATTTTGATCTAATTGCCATACTTAGAACTGAGATCGGGTACAGCCCGATCTCCCGACCTCAGTTCTTTTAGTTAGCAAATGGAACACGAGAGAGACTCATCAGTCACCGCTGTTCGACCAAACTCGGTAAAAGCTGTAAGCTCTTCAGCGTCGGGATTGGGGTCTCGGACGATAGCTGCCGGCCATTTCTATTTAGCCAAATCCCTCTCAAACCGGCCGCCGTACTTCCCGCGTAATCTGTTTCCAGTAAATCGCCAATGTAATAACACCGGGCGGGTTCTCGGTTGGCTCTTGAACAAGCCTCTAGAAAAATGCGTCTGTCAGGCTTAGCAAACCCCACCTCGCCTGATGTTACGATGATAGAGAAGAATTGCCGAATTCCCACTTGTTTTAGTTTAGCTGTCTGTTGTTGATAGTCACCATTTGTAATAACTCCCAGGCCCATGTGCTCTAGTTGTGTGAGACAGGGGACAACATCGGGATAGACTGTCCATGCCCGCTCATAATGCTCTAAGTAATCCTGAAAGGCGTGATCAGCTTCTTGATCGGTTATCTTATAACCTGCCAAATTATATAACTCGCGGACCCGAGCCCGGCGTTGCTCAGAAAAGGTAAGTGCGCCTTGTAGATAAAGTTGGTAGTACTTTTCCATTAGATCCGACCACAACCCTAAAAAATCCGGCGTGGGAAATGAAAATATCTCGCGTCGTGTATCTAAAAAACCGAGAGCGCCGGCCTTTTCAGCCGACGGATGATCAAATAAGGTTCCGTCAATATCGAAAAAAAGCATTACGTCTTACCTCGGTTCATGAAAGTTTGAACTTTATGTTAGCACTACTACCGGATTTTCACAATCGTCCTGTATTGGTCTTCGTTCAATTTGTTTATTTCGGAATAATAAAAGAGGATGGGAGGGAAACCCATGGACCACAGTCAGCGCATAAACCAATGGATCGAACAAAACCGGACAACCATCGTTGGCTTCCTCCAGGACCTGATTCGAGTCCCGAGCGTAACCGGAGAGGAGGGCCCCATACAACAGTTGATTGCCAACCAGCTAAAGGAAATGGGTCTGGTCGTTGACGTTTTTGAGCCGTCACTGGACGCATTGCGAAAACACCCTGCTTTCGTGGAAGTCTCCCGCGGGTACGAGGGGCGGCCTAACGTAGTGGGAGTCCTTAATGGCGTAGGGGGAGGAAAGTCTCTCCTCTTCAACGGACACGTGGACGTAATCCCGGCGGGTGCGCAGGAGAGCTGGCAGCACGGCAGCTGGTCCGGTGATCTTGCGGACGGCCGCCTCTATGGACGTGGGGCTTCTGACATGAAGTCGGGGCTAGCGGCCATGACCATGGCTGTAAAGGCTATTCAGGAATCCGGTATCCGGTTGCGGGGGGACTTGATCCTAGAATACACGGTGGACGAGGAACTCTCCGGTAATGGTACCCTGGCTTGTGTGATGAAAGGGTACAAGGCCGATGCGGGAATTTGCTGTGAAACTTCCAGTATGCGGGTCCAGCCCGGCTCCATCGGGCGCATTTGGTTTGAGATTAAGGTCCAAGGTATGGCCGCGGGCATCCAGCGCCGATGGGAAGGCATCAACGCAATCGAGAAAGGCTACTTGGTTACTCAGGCTGTCGCCGACTTCGAACGTTTGCGGGTCAAACGACTGAGCCATCCCTTGTATCCGGACGTTCTCAGTGCCATCCCCTGTATGGTGGGAGTATTCGAGAGCGGCTCTTACCACAGTGCCTTCCCGGATAGTTGCCTGTTGAAAGGTTCTATGGCTACACTTCCAGGGGAGGACTCGGCCGCGGTCAAGGCAGAGTTCATCGAGTTTATATGCGAGAAGGTCGCCAGCGACCCCTGGTTGAAAGAGCATTCCCCTGAAGTCATCTTTACCGGATACTTCGCCGAACCATCGGAGATCCCTGTGGACAGCCCCATCGTTCAGACACTGAGCCAACAGTTTGTCAAAGTCGTGGGAAAAGAACCCGTTATCAGCGGTCGTGAGGGTGCCGCCGACATTCGCTTCATGAACCGCTATGGGAATACTCCGACAGTCATTTTTGGGCCGGGCATGACCGAGCAGATGCATGCCAACAACGAGTGGGTCAATATTGATGATCTGATTCAGAGTACAAAGATTTTGATCCATACTATTCTAGAATGGTGCCAGATCGCTTGAACCTGTCGCTAACTTTCTCAGCGATCCGGCATGGTAGAAGGTACCTCCATAATAGAGCATCAAAAAATGCGCAACTGTTCCGGACTTTAAGGCCAAATTCAGTGTTCCAAGACTTTTTTCAAGAAACTTCGCGTCCTCGGGTTATCCGGATCGAAGAAGATTTTCGCCGGAGAACCTTCTTCGATTAATTTCCCATCATCCATGACAACCACCCGGTGCGCGACTTCCCGAGCAAACCCCATTTCATGGGTGACAACCACCATGGTCATCCCTTCTCCTGCCAGCTCCTTCATAACACTTAATACTTCTCCTACCAACTCAGGATCCAATGCGGAAGTCGGTTCATCGAAAAGCATCACTTTCGGCTTCATGGCCAGGGCTCGGGCAATCGCTACCCGCTGTTTTTGCCCGCCGGATAAATTATCCGGGAATGCCTTAGCCTTGTCCAAAAGCCCAACTTTTTTCAGCAGGTGGTGAGCTTCTTCCAGAGCCTCCTGCTTCTTCAGCTTTTTAATCGTTATCAGGGCCATGATGATATTCTCTTCCACCGTCTTATGCGGAAAGAGGTTGAAGTTCTGAAAGACCATTCCGACTTGAGCCCGCATGGCATTGATATCCTTTTGCGGCATGTCCGTCGGCTTGCCGTTCTTTTCAATCAACCCGATAGGACGGCCTTCGATAGCGATCCGTCCTTTCTGAATTTCTTCCAGGTAGTTAATACAGCGCAACAGGGTGCTTTTCCCGGATCCGCTCGGCCCGATAATCACGACCACTTCCCCTGGAGCAACGGTGAGGCTTACATCTTTTAAGACATGATGGCTGCCAAAATACTTGTTGACGGAATCAAGCTTAATCATTTTCTATCTCCCCTCTACATTGAGTTTCCGCTCCAAGAAATTAATTCCTTGGGATATAGAGGAGTTCACAATGAAATACATGACTGCGACACCGATGTAGATCTCAAAATAGCGGAAATTGCTGGAGACGATGAGGTTCGCTTCCCGCATGAGTTCGGATACGGTAATTACCGAAAGCAGGGAAGAGTTCTTGGTCAAGGCAATGAATTCGTTGCCTAAAGGGGGAAGCATCCGGCGCACGGCTTGCGGGAGAATCACCTTGAACATGGTCTGCCAATGGCTCATCCCGAGAGAGCGTCCGGCCTCCATTTGCCCCCGGTCAATGGATTGGATGGCTCCGCGCACAATTTCCGAGACATAGGAACCACTATACATCCCAAGCCCCAAGACTCCGGCCATACTTGCACTGAGATCAATCTGCATCCCGATAGCCAACCCGTAATAAAGAATCATCAATTGAACCAAGAGCGGTGTACCGCGAAACCAAGCCAAATAGGCTGAGCAAACACCGGAAACCACCTTGTTCTTCGACATCCGGCCAAGCCCGATAATCAAGCCGATGGCTGAACTGAGGATCAGGGCTAAGAACGTCATGCTGATCGTCACCCACAAACCACGCACGAGAAAAGACATGTTGTTTCCTTCGAAAAGGACTAGAAAGTTAAGCTGCATCCCCAACCCCCCTGTTTAACGACCCTCCTATTTACCAAACCATTTTTCCACAATGGCTTGGTATTGGCCATTGGCCTTTAGGTCTTTTAACGCCTTATTGACAGCCGCCGTGTATTCGGCGTTTTCTTTACGTATGCCATAGCCATAATCTTCGTGGGTAATCGGTTGCTCTAAGACTTTTACGGTTGAATTTTGCTTGGCATAGACCTTAGCAGCCGGCATCCCTGTGACCACCGCATCAGCCCGCCCGCTTTCCAGGGACAAGAACATCTCGATGTTCTTTTCTACTTGCACGAGTTTGGCATTTGGATATTTCTCCTGCAAAAACTTATCTGACTTGGTCCCAATCTGGACCGCTACTTTTTTCCCGTTGAGATCGTCTGCCCCTTTGATTTGGTCGTTGTCCTTTTTCACCATAATCGCTAGGCCACCTGGATAATAGGTATCCGAAAAATCAATGGTTTGCTTTCTTTCATCCGTGATGTACATGGCCGATACGATCATATCAAATTTGTGGCCTTGCAACCCCGGTATTAACCCTTTGAACTCCGTGTCCACAAACTCAACCTTGTCCGCACCCATCTGTTTAGCCACTGCTTTGACCAGGTCAATATCAAACCCGTCATACTCGTTCTTGCCGTTCTTAAACTCAAAAGGCGGGAAAGTCGCATCCGTGCCCACGGTTAAAGTTTTCGTCTCCTTGATTTTCTGCAGTACTGCATCCGCGGTTTTGTCCGTCCCTGCCGGCTGGGTGTTACCGCAACCGGAGATCAAGGTGCTGAGAACAAACAAGGACATCAGCACAACCAAAGGTTTCTTAAAGAATTTTTTCATCTCGCAACATCCTCTCTTTCTAAAACACTCGTATATTTCTACGAGCTGTTCTTACACAGAGCTCATAGTTGCAATATTTATGCCGGGTCAGATAATCTTAAGGCGCAGGCGGAAGACGTAGTTGCACTGATGCGCCCAGAAATTTATACTTTCTGATTAGCCAATAAATGGCGGCAAAAACTGCCGCCCTGCAAAAATTGCCTATTCTTCTTCATAACTCCGGAGCTTTTCCCTAATCGTCCGTTCTCCAATCCCAATCACCTGAGCCGTTTTGCGGCGGTTTCCCCCATTGGCAGACAAGTTATGGAGGATAACTTTCCGTTCCACTTCCTCCAACGTTTCACCGATATAAATCGGGATCAATTTTTGCTCGCGGTGTATCGGACGCAGGCCTTGCATTTCTTGTGGCAGATCCCGCTTTTGAATGTTCTCCGAATTCGTCAAAGCAATCGCCCGTTCAATGATGTTCTGGAGTTCTCTCACATTCCCGGGAAACGCATAACTAGTAAGGAGCTGTTGGGCTTCGTTGGAAATCCCATCCATCGGTTTACCCATGCGCTCGCTCAATTTACGAATAAAATACTGGGTTAATAAAGGGATATCCTCCCTGCGTTCGCGGAGAGGCGGAAGGTGGATGGGAATTACATTCAACCGGTAATAGAGATCCTCCCGAAGGCGCCCTGCTTTAACCTCTTTGTGCAGGTCTCGATTACTGGCCGCAACAATGCGAACATGAATCGGTTTTTCCTCTGTGCTTCCCAAGGGCGTAACTTTCCGCTCCTGTACCACTCGTAGAAGCTTGCCCTGCAGTGCTAATTCCATCTCTGCAATTTCATCAAGGAAAATAGTTCCTCCCTCAGCCAAAACAAACTGCCCCGGTTTTTTTTGAATTGCCCCGGTAAAGGCTCCCTTTTCATACCCAAAGAGTTCAGATTCCAAGAGTTTTTCCGGGATGGCCGCACAGTTGAGTGCCTGAAAGCGTTTCGAACGCCTGTTTCCCTGAAAATGGATGGCTCGGGCCACGACTTCCTTCCCGGTTCCACTTTCCCCGGTGATCAAAACATTCGAATCAATATTCTTGATCTTCTCGATTAATTCGAGCACTCTGGTAATGCTTGGGCTTTTCCCGATTAACCCGAATCCTGCTGAGAGTTTTTCGAGTTCTTCGCTCAGCCACAGTACTTTGGAATGGAGGTCATAAAACTCTTCCGCATTTTGCAAGAGAGCTTCTAATTCATTTGTCGGAAAGGGCTTGGTGATATAGTAAAAGGCTCCACGGCGCATAGCTTCTACCGATGAAGAAATGCTTCCATAAGCGGTCATCATAATAACGACCGTGTGCGGAGAAACCTGTTTGATGGCCTGAAGAATTTCAATTCCATCCTGGGAGCCGATTTTCAGATCCAACAATACCAAGGCAATTTCAGTCCGAGCAAATAGCTGCAAGGCCTCATGGGGGTCGAGAAAGGCATAAATCTCATACCAATCTTCAAGCGCAAACTGGAGCGACTGGCAAATAGCGGGTTCATCATCAATGATCACCAAACGCTTCATCCTTATCCCTCCTTTCCGGCACGGGCAATTGAACTGTGATCGCGGTTCCTAAACCCGGGGAGCTCTTAGCTTCAATCCTACCGCAGTTCGCCTTAACCAGTTGATAAGAGATGGAAAGGCCGAGGCCAACGCCATTTGTCTTGCGTGTGTAAAAAGGTTCAAAAATTTTGTCCAGATTGGCAGGCTCAATTCCCATGCCATTATCTTCAATGGCAATGACAGCCATGCCTTCCTTACGCTCTCCCCGGATAGAAATGTTTCCTTGCATCTCAACAGACTGGATAGCATTGAGAATGATATTAATGAACACTTGCTTCATCTGCTGCCGATCCGCAAAAACCACGAGCCCTTCACCAAAATCCAATTCAACGGTAATCTTTTTTTCCTGAAGTTTTTGCTTGAACAGGAAGGTTATCGACTGAATCATCTCATCGGCGGAAAAAACCTGCGGTTCAGCAGGCTTAGGTCGGGCAAAATCCAAAAGCTCGTTAACCAAGCCATTAAGGCGCATGATTTCTTGGGGAACGTGCTGGGCAAAAAACTCGCGAAACTGCTCATTGTTGATTTTCTTCGGTAAAAGTTCGGTGTAAGTAAGAATGGACATAAGAGGATTACGGATCTCATGAGCGATTCCGAGCACAAGTTGCCCAAGGGACCGCAAACGGTCTTCGCGTTCGATTTCTTTTTGCATGAGTTGCTGTTCCGTTATCCTCCGCGCAACTTCCCTCTTCAAGAGCCGGTTCCACCATAAAATCAAAACAACCAGAGCAGCCAAAACGGCCAAGCCGGCTTTTGCATAGAACAAGACTTTGTCCACATTGAACTGAGGAGGAAGATCATATTGGCTAAACCATTTTTTCTGGATCTTGTCATAGGTGCCATTACGCTTGATCTTCGTGATTCCGTCGTTAAAAACCGCCAACAGGTCTTGATGCTGCGGGAAAACCGCTATACAATATCCGGTTGGCTCCAGCGACTTCCCAACAATCTTAGCGAAAGATTGCTTGTTTTCCTGTTCCAAAACGTACTGTCCTAAGATGCGGTTGCCGACGAAAGCCTCCACCTTTCCTTGAAGCAACAAATGCATGGCTTCTTTCTGGCTGTCCGTTGAGATAATTCGCACACGTTGCAGATTCTTCAAGAGATCATTGGCGATATCTCCTTTTTGTGTCGCAATCGTTCGCCCTTCCAAGTCCTGAAGATCAAAAATATAGAGGTTTTCTTTGGGGACAAAAATCGCTTCAGTGCTCATCAGGTAAGGCTCAGAAAAGCGATACAAGGCCTCCCTTTCCTGGCTATATTTCATCCCCTGAATCGCATCGACTTCTCCTGCTGTGAGAGCCTCTAATGCTTCATTCCAAGACATGGGGTGGTATTCTAGCTTGATCCCGGTCTCGATGGATATCGCATTGAGAATGTCAACATTGAACCCTTCGTATACCCCTGAATCACTTAAATACTCAAAAGGGGGGAAATTGTTATCCCCTGCAACCCTAATTACCTTTTGTTTTTCCAGGGGACTGTCCCCTGAAGCAGATGGCACAAGGACGACAGTCATCAGGAGGAGCACAATAAGAAAAGGAAAGATTCTCAGCTGAGAAAGCAGCTCAAGCTTTTGTCTGATGGTTATTTGGTTATAAATCCTTTTCATAAACTGCACCTTTTTACGTCAATATTACAACCAAAGCTATTAGTATCATAGTTTGCCGCACTGACATCACTGTTAATCGGATCATAAGTTGAGTTTAGGTGGGTCGGAACAGGCTATTGATACTGAATTCGCTTCTTCCACTGAAATTTCCTTCACGTGTTGAAATATTCGGCAAGACGAGGACTAGGATGATTGTTATTTAATTCCCCCAGAGATTCCAGGCTTGGGCCTTGGCATTATGGACTTGGGCTCCACATATTTTTACTAAGGGAGTAGTCTCAATGCCAAGAAACGGGGGGGTCATGCATGCGCAGGCTGGTGGTGATACCGGGAGGCAGGCTCAAGTCGGTGGCAGTTATTTTTGTCCTGGGAGTAATGGGTGCTCTGGTGCTCTCTGTGTTTTGGCAAGGGTCAGCGGTTGTCTTAAACTACGCGAAAGACCGGCATGTGGTTATGCTGGACCCAGGGCATGGCGGGTACGATCCGGGGGCTATTACCAAACAGGGGGTCTATGAAAAAGACATTAACTTAAAAATGGCCAACAAGATCAGGGATTTTCTCAAACCGAGCGGAATCGAAGTCATTCAAAGCCGGGATGAAGATGAAGACTTTGCACCTGATCGCGGAACGGGTAAGACTACCAAAAAACAAATCGATCTGAATTATCGCATTGCTATCGCTCAGCAGTCCAAGGCCGATATATTCGTAAGTATTCATGTCAATGCAGCGACAACTTCCCAAAAATCCGGAGCGGAAACTTTTTATCATTTCAGCTCTGACTCCGGTAAGAGATTGGCTGAAACTATTCAAAGCGAACTGATAAAAATACCTGGTATGAACCGTCGTGTTGCCAAACCAGCCGATTTTTATATTATTCGCAATACGGCTATGCCGGCAGTTGTTATAGAATTAGGCTATCTTTCAAATGCTACAGAGCGCAGCAAACTTCAGCAATCCTGGTACCAGGATCAATTAGCCAAAGGAATTGCCAAGGGAATTGCTCAATATTTCGGGTTGCCCTAAAGGAAGTACTCAGAATTCAGAATTCAGGAGTCAGAATTCAGAATTCAGAATTCAGAATTTAAGAAGTGTTTTGCCGACTACTGATTACTGACTCCTGACTTCTGAATTCCCACGAAAAAATATACTTTAAAATTGAGTTCTGATACATAAGGAAAATTCAAGAGGGGAAAATAGAGTCAGTCAACCGAATCTCTGACAGAAGGAGTTGAACAATTATATGAAGCGGTTTCTGACTTTTTTATTGATAAGTACCCTCTTGTTGGCTCTGACCTTAACGGGCTGTACCAATGTCCAACCTCCTGCACCGCCGCAGCAGCAGCCACCGCAAACTTCTGAGTCCGGTCAGCCTCCGCAGGCTGAGGCCGAAACCCGTCAGGATGTGCTCGGTGCTGAGAAACGGGTGGTCATGGGATTTTACACGGACGCTGAGGGCCCGATTCCCGGATCAAAGGATTCCATGGTCAAAAATATTAAACTAATGGATGAAGTGGCTTTCTTCTGGTACACATTTGATGGCTCCGGCAAAGTAACCCCAACAGGGAAGCGCGATCTGGGCGTTAAGGATATCGCGCAGAAGAACGGGGCCAAGGCTTATGCTGTGGTGCATAATATGCGCGGAGGTACTTTTGACGCTGATTTGGCCCATAAGGTTCTGGCAAATTCGGGGACGAGGGCAACATTCATTAATAACCTGGTAAACCTGACCGCGAATGAAAAATGGGACGGGATTTCCGTAGACATTGAGAAAGCCCCTCCCGGCGATCGCAATAACTTTTCAGCTTTCGTAGCTGAGCTTCAAAAAGCGTTGAAGGCTAAAGACAAAGTCCTGAACATTTCGATTCCGGCTAAGTTTATCGACTATCCTTCTGATTTATGGTCGGGTGCCTATGATTATGCAGCCATCGGGAAAGCGGCTGACCAGATAGTTCTAATGACCTATGATGAACACGGAATGGGTACCAGCCAAGGCCCGATTGCCTCACATGCTTGGGTTAACCGTGTAATTACTTTTGCGATCGGGAAAATTCCGCGGGAGAAAATCGTAATGGGTCTCCCGGTATACTCTTTCGACTGGGGTTCAAACAAACCTAATCTTCCTGCATATCTCTCGTATGCGCAGAGTGTGGATCAGGCCAAGAAACATGGGGTAGA
>DAHVVW010000149.1 GCA_027357125.1 Clostridiales bacterium | reverse complement strand
CCACATTCATATCAACCTCAGCCTGGGAATCTTCCTCATAGGCTAAATCCAGCCTTGCTTCTCCGTTTATCTTACCCACAGATACCGCTGCAATTGAGTCCAAGATAGGATTGTGCACAAGTGCCTTTTTAGTCTGCAAAATCTTCACAGCATCTACCAAGGCAACATAAGCACCGGTAATTGAAGCCGTGCGCGTGCCACCGTCAGCTTGTAACACATCACAGTCCAGCCAGATTGTCCGTTCCCCCAGCTTTTTAAGGTCGATAACCGAACGCAGAGCCCGGCCGATTAAGCGCTGAATTTCCATCGTCCTGCCGGTGAGTTTCCCTTTGCTGGCCTCGCGCTGGGTCCTCACCTGAGTAGCCCGCGGCAACATACTGTACTCGGCTGTCACCCAGCCCTGCCCTGTGCCTTTTTGAAAGGGCGGAACTTTCTCTTCAATACTGGCCGTACACAAGACTTTTGTCTCCCCAACTTCGATCAAGACCGACCCTTCCGGTACTTTTGTGAAGCTGCGGGTTATTTTAACCGGACGCAGATCATCATACGCCCGCCCATTTGTCCTTCCCATCAAACAAAAACCTCTTTTCGCCTTTCTTTACATAACTATACTACTTGGACTATCTTCCATCTGCAATACTAACCTCTCTACTCTTTTCTCTTATACTTAACTATCTCTTCAAGCTTAGGGCTAACCCGTCTCCCAAAGGCAAAACCGTGGTTACAAACTGAGAATCTTGGCTTAAACGCCTGAGGAATTCACGCACAGCTCCTACCATGCGCTCGTATTTCTGCTCAAACATCGCTCCTGGCACAACCCAGCCGCGAAACAGAACATTATCTACCACCAACAGCCCTCCGGGGGCAATCAAGGGAGAGACCAGTTCCAGGTACTCTAGGTATTCCCCTTTTGCAGCATCAATAAACACAAAATCAAAGGTTTGCCCCAGTGTGGGCAAGAGTTTGCGCGCATCTCCTGCCAGAGAAGTGATACAGTCAGACAGGCCTGCCTGGCCAAAAAACTCTAAAGCCCGGGTGCGCCGTCCCAGATTCATGTCAATTGTAGTCACCTGCCCTCCAACCTCACGGGCTGCTTGAGTCAGCCATAAAGTGGAATACCCGATGGCGGTTCCAATCTCTAAAATAGCCCGAGGTTTATGGGTTAAGACTAAAAAAGCCAAAAAATTCCCTACAGCAGGAGTTACTATCGGTATGGTCTCCTGTAAAGCCTGGCGCTCCATCTCTCTCAACAGCCCGGAGCGCTCCGGCAGCAGTTCATGCAAATAACTCTCTAACTCAAATGAATAAAACATTATGTAACATCCCTAACTAATCAGTGTGACATCTCTACCCCAGTGCTTGTCTGGCAACCTGCAAAAGCTCCGCATCTACACTGGTTCCTGCTCCCTGAGCCAGAATTTCCAGGGCTTCCCCGGCCGACAAGGCTTGGCGGTAGGGTCTTTCTTCTGTCAAGGCGGCAAATATATCTGCAATCGTCATTAGTCTCGAACCTAATGTCAGTTCAGTTGAGGCAACCCCAAAAGGATACCCCCGCCCGTCCAGTCTTTCATGATGAAAAGCGGCCCACTCCACCAGATCACGGGGAAATACGGCTTCGGTTAAAAGCCGGTGGGTATAGTAAGTATGCGTACGGATGATCTCAAGCTCAGCCGCATCTAGCTTTCCCGCCTTGTCGAGGATTTTATTCGGCACCGCCAGTTTGCCTAAGTCATGAAGCAACCCGGCAAGGTATATTTCCCTTTGCTTTTCTTTGTCCCAGCCCAAGGCTGCTGCTAATTCCTGTACGGTTTCCGCGACCACATAAGAGTGCCGGGCCGTAAATTTACTTTTCTGGTCGACCAGGCCGGCAAACATTTCCGCTAAAAGATCCGTAAACCCCTGATCCAGTTCGCCGCCAGAGAGCGTAATTTCCTGTGCCTCCAGTTGTTCCAAGACAATGTTGGGCAGATCAGGCTGCTCCAGGTTTAGCCAGAACGCCTCCCTTGTGGCCACCCTGGCAAACGCTGCCGCTACCTCTGGAAAAACCAGACGCCCGCTGTTCTCTGTAACCCAGCGCCCCAGTGTCTCCCGCTCACGGTAGTTTTGAACATGCCTTTCCATCATGATATCCAGACGGTCTGCCAGGGAAAGGATGCGGGCCAACAGCGGCACTGCCTCCGGGTCTACCTTCATAACACTGTAGTCGCGATCCGGAGCCTCATGATGATAGCGGATAGCCGGAGCGAGAACTTCACCTGCTGGAAAGCTTGCAACCATGGCGGCCCCAACCAAAGAATGTTCCCACATCCGCTCAGGATCCCCGTGGCATTGCCTAAACTCCGCTATGGCCCCAAGGTCGTGAAGCAAGCCCGCTACCGTTAGATTCAGCAGATCCCCGCGCGCTAAACCCATCATTTTTCCCAAGTAAAGAGCAATATAGGCTACACGTTCGCCGTGGCGCTGCCCGATAGCGAACCGGAAACCGCGTTCGACTTCTTCATCGACAAGTGCTAGGTCAAGAGCCCTGGCAAAACTCCACATCCTCTTAAGGTATTGTGCAGAAACGGCAGTCATTACACCCTCAGCCCCATTTGCGCAAGCGTTGTGGCAGAACCGGCGACATCTTCTGACGCCGCACCGATTTGTCCTGCCGTCAAAGCCAGGGCATCAATCTGGGATGCGATTTGCTGTACCTGCTCTATGCTGGAATTAATAGCAGCCATGATCTCGTCAAACCGGCGCACGACTTCACCTGCCTCGGCAGAAGCTTCCTGCATAGCTTGTGTAGTCTTGGAAATTGCCTGGTTTACAGCCAGAGTGTTCTGCCTCGTTACAGCAATCATCGCGCTTATTTCTTTCACAGATTGTTCCGAATGACTGGCGAGTTTTTTTACTTCCTCTGCCACTACTCCAAATCCCCGTCCGCTCTCCCCGGCACGCGCAGCTTCGATGGCCGCGTTCAAAGCCAGGAGGTTCGTTTGGGAAGCTATCTCCTTAATGACATCCGTAACCGACGCTATTTTGGCCGAACTTTGGTCAAGCTCGAGCATTTTTCCCTGCATCTCAGCTGTCATCTCCGCTAAGTGGAGAATCCTTTCTGAGATGAGTTGAATCTTGTGCTGGCCCTCTTGAGCTAAGCTGTCTACCTGGCGCGAGAACTGGGCTGCATCCCCAGCATTTTGGGAAATCACTTCCGTAGCTTCATGCATCTGCGTTGCCGAAGCCGCAGTCTCCTCCGAAGTAGCCGCCAGAGCCTGGCTCGCTTCACTGACCCTGTGCTGGAGTGCATCCAACTCATCAAGAGCACTTTGCAGTTCCGCTTTTTTGTCTATCTCCTGCATATAAGACTGGATGTAGCTCGCCATCACAACTTGCTGGTCAAAGCTCAGGATTCTGAGGAATGCCAGAGTCATGCGCATAGCTTGTTCGGGTTTTTTGCGGTAGGCCTTGAAGATTCGTGGCACAACCTTATCATACAAGGTCTGGTAAGCACTAAGGTAATAAAAAGGCGGCAAATCTATGCTCTTATGCACCTCCCCTATTTTAACCCGCCACGAGATAAATCCTTCATCAATCCTCTCGGGGGCGAGTGTGAGGAGATATTTTTTCATGGTCACTTTTAAGCGTTCAACACTGGAAAACTGGTCGACAATTTCCTTAAGGCCTGGGAGCTTTAAGACATGAGCATAAAAATTATGTACTATCTCCTCCGCATCCCTCTCTAAAACCGGACGCAGTTCTCTAAGCAAGGCAAGTTCCTGGGCGTCCATTTTGAGCAGCTGCAGTGATTCGTTGATGTTAAAACGCAGTTCAGACATTTCCTCAACTCCTCCTTTAAGTCAGATATCCTGGGATATAACATATGTTTTGAATTTCTTATCCTCTCTGAAATATGAAGTCTAGTTAGTGGAACCTTGCTCCTTATCTTTCTCAGATACAAAATCCCGACCGTAGACCAAAAGCCCCAAGGCAGTGAGCACAACATTCACCGTACAAAATGAATCATGCTCATCAATTGCGCAGTCATCACAAATACTTTGCACTTCCTCAAAAGCATCGTGCAATTCAATTTGGTTAAACCTTTCCTGTACGATCGGGACACTGCGGTACATCTGAAAAACATCTTCCGGAATCTTATCGGAAAACTTCTCCCCCGTTTGCGCCGAGGCTCCTAAAATCTCCTTGGCCATAAAAAGCTGACACAGAGCTGTACAGTGACAGCCTGATTTACAGGCTTTGTCCATCTTGGAAAAAGCTTTATAAGCACTTAGTTTACTAAATCCCTGCTGACCCATGAGCATACTCCTTTCGCTTTCAAATACTTATTCAGCATCTATGCCGTAACCTGTAACCTGTCTCATGTGAATGCGTTGCACTTGCAGCCGACAACGTGCTTTACTCTGCAAGCACTTCTGCTACGGCGTCCTCAAAACGTTCAACACCCGTTTTCTCCAGCACATTATAAAGGCGTATTCTTTTCCCCAGTTCTTCTTTGTACTCCTCTGCTCCTTCACTGTAGCGCTCCAGGATACGGAGCACAACTGCCGGGACTTGCGCACGTGCAATCCCTTTACGGATTAAAGCGCCATGCCTGGGATTCATGCCGGACTCCGTGCCGCCAATCCACAGCGAAAACCTTCTCCGCGGTTCAGCCATCAGCCCGATGTCATGGCATTGAACACCGGAACAGTTGCGCGGACAGCCGGAAATCCCAATTTTGAAATCCCAGGGAAGGACCGTGCCATAAAACTCTGTATCCAGGGCCTGCGCCAATTCCAGAGTGTCTCCGCGCGAGTTTTTGGAAAAACCCTTACCCGGACAAGACACAATATTACGCACGCTTCCATGCAGGCTTGCCAGGCGCAAACCTGCTTCCTCGAGCTGCACAAGTGCTAGGGCAACCCTCTCCTTGGGAATCAGCAAAATCGGAGCCATCCTACGGCTATTTTTTACGATACCGTTATCCCCGACTATCTCCCCAATCACCTTAACCTGCCTACCGGTCAGAACCCCTCCCGGAGCATTGAGCAATAAAGCCATAAGACCATTTGTCTGTTCCGCAATGCCCCAGATAATTCCGCTTGTACAAGTGGCCTCCCCGCCTGTCCAATCAAAGTTGCTATCCTGTACTAATTCAGTCACAGCTAAGTTTCTCCCCCTTTAAGCTAAAGTGTGCGGCTATCCTGGCTCGCTCTAACAAGATCAGGTGAAGTTCATGCTCCCGGCAACACTAATTTAAAGTAATTATTGTTTTATCTATTTCTATTACATGTGGAAAATTCCTGCAGGATTTGCCTGCAGGGAGTAAATTTTGCACCCGGAAACAAAGAAACCGGCGAGTATAAAAACGCCGGTTTTAATTCCTATTTCTCTTGCACTGCGAAACGAACCTATTTCCTATTACGTAAAGTCCTCACCCAGCCTGACGCCTATTGAAACGGCTTTTTGCGTTAGCCAAAACCGCATCAGATCCTAGCTTAAGGGTGTCTACCGTTCCGTCAACCAATATCCGGTATATCTTAATATGGCCCTCTTCTACAGTCCATTCATGGCAGCATTCGCTGCAATAATAGCGTTCCCGTCCGATTCTGCCAATTAGACGTGCTCCGCAAAAAGGACAGCGGTTCATGTTTTCTCCTCCTCCCCGATCCCAAGGAACCTACACTATTATACTATCAAATCGTTAAGTTTTCGTTAAGAAATTATGAAATTTTTATAAAGCTACTGCTAATTTAAT
>DAHVVW010000148.1 GCA_027357125.1 Clostridiales bacterium | reverse complement strand
TGTCCAGCCGCCTTTGGCGTTCCGGAAGAAGAGCGCCCAGGTTTAGTTATGTCATCTAAAGCCTTATTCATCGTAGCAACAGGCTCTTTGACCACATCCTCGAACTCACTGGTCAGATCATTAACTGCCTTGCGGATTTCATACACTATTTTCCCGATCATTCTGGCGATATCGGGCAAATCTTCCGGACCAAACAGGATGAGCGCGATAGCCATAATTATTACAATTTCAGTAAAATTCATCTCGGCTCCTCCTAGCTTTCGGCTAAAGCTTTTTCCCGGCTACGGACAACTAAATAACCAAGCCAAATACTAATTTCATATAACATATACATCGGCGCTACCATCAAAACTTGCGTGAACAATTCAGGGGTAGGAGAAACTACGGCAACCAATACGATAATCCCAAAGAGAGCCCAACGCCGTTTCTTCGCTAAAGTCTTCGGGGATAACAGCCCTATCCGGATTAAAATGAGCAAAACCACAGGAAGCTGGAACACCAGCCCAAACGTAACAATAAAGGTAAGCAAAAATCCCAGATAGGAACTTTTAGTTACAAAGGCAGTGGACGGGACTGAACCACCTCCGGCTAAAAGCAGAAACTTTATGCCCATGGGTAAAACCAGATAAAAGCAGAAAGCCACTCCTCCCACAAACAACAGGACTGAGCTGGGTACTACGATATAGAGGTATTTTCTCTCTTTCTGTTTAAGGGCAGGCAAAAGAAAACTCCAGATCTGCCACATGATCACGGGAAGGGCAAACGCCACCCCAATAACCAAAGATACTTTCAGTTTTACCATCACCGGTTCCATTGGGGTAGTCGTTATGAACATGCCCTTATCCAGTTCCATTACCGGCTTGGCCAAATAGGCAAATGCGGGATCGGCCAGCACCCAGCCTAATATTGTCCCAGCAGCTACTGCATAAGCCGAGATAATCAAAACCTTGCGCAAATCTTTAACATGTTCCAAAAACGGCATGCTTACATCTGTGCGCTTACGCCGCCGCATCCGCTACACTTCCTTCCCGTATTCCTTCAGCCTTTCATAATGTGTGTTGCGTTGAATAGCCCGATACCCGGCATCCTGAATCGAGCGCACAATCTCACGCAAAGGCACGCGCGTTTGCACCCCAGCGGCCCTGACCACATTCTCCTCTAACATTGTGCTGCCAAAATCATTGGCCCCAAAACGCAAGGCAACCTGAGCCATCTTAGCACCCTGGGTTACCCAGGAAGCTTGTATGTTCGGCACATTATCAAACATCAGCCTGCTCACAGCCAACGTTCGAAGATAATCGATCCCGGTGCTTCCTTCCCCTCCTAGTTCTGTGTTCTTAGGCGCAAAACTCCAGGGGATAAATGCTGTAAAACCGCCCGTCTTGTCCTGAGCCTCCCGTACCCTTACCATATGTAAAATACGCTCTGCCGAACTTTCAACATGACCAAACATCATGGTGGCCGTGGTCTTCATCCCTAACTCATGAGCAGTTGTCATGACCTCCATCCACTGCTCCCACGAAACTTTGTTCGGCGAAATGAGCCCCCGTACCCGGTTGTCAAGAATTTCCGCCCCTCCCCCCGGTATCGAGTCCAAACCCGCCTCTTTCAATCTCGAAATTACTCTCTCAATGCTTAAGCCCGATTTAGTAGCCAGATCCCAGATCTCCGGCGGACTAAAAGAATGGATATGAAGCGAATAGCGGCTTTTAATATCCTTAAGCATCTCTTCAAAATACTCGAGTCCCAAATCAGGGTGGAGACCCCCTTGAATTAAAAGCTGAGTCCCGCCAAGGTCAAGGGTTTCCTTAATTTTAGCATGTAGTTCCTCTGTGGACAAAACATATCCTTCCGGATCTCCTTTTTCCTTATAAAAAGCGCAAAACTTGCACTTGCAAGCACAAATATTGGTATAGTTAATGTTGCGGTCTATCACAAAACTCACGACATTATCCGGGTGCATCAGGCGGCGCACCTTATCCGCTGCCTGACCCAGTACGATTAAATCTGCCCTTTCAAAGAGGAGGACTCCTTCCTCCACACTTAAACGATTCCCTGTCAGGCGTTTTTCAATGATCTGCATCACACGATTCATAGTCTTCTCCTTGTATCATCATTGCATTTGCGCGCACCTTTACGCTCCGAATTATTGCATAACGCGGTAGAGAGTATCCCGTTCCACTGGTTCCCGTCCTGCTTTCCTGATCATTTTAATCAAGGCGTCCTTCGTCATCACTTGCTCGGTTTCCGCCCCGGCAGCGTGAATAATTTTCTCTTCCACCACCGTGCCATCCAAATCATCGACGCCAAAAGCCAGCGATACCTGGGCTAGTTTTGGCCCCAGCATCATCCAAAAAGACTTAATATGATCAAAATTATCCAGAAGAATGCGTGCCACTGCCAGCATGCGCAAATCCTCAAACCCGGTCGTGCTCTCTACCCCCATACTACCTTCAAGCTTAGTGTTCTTCGGATAAAATGGGAACGGCACAAAGGCTAGAAAACCCCCGGTCTTAGCTTGAAGGGCGCGCAGCCGCAAGAGATGATCCACTCTTTCCTCCGGCGTCTCAATATGAGCATACAGGATCGTACCATTTGTTTTCATGCCCAGGTTATGGGCTGCTTCATGAATCTCAAGCCAGCGTTCCCCGGAAATCTTGTTTTCACAGATCTTGGCGCGTACCCGGGAAGAAAAGACTTCCGCCCCTCCGCCCGGCAAGGAATCCAGCCCTGCTCGCATGAGTTCCTGTAGAACTTCCGTGGCTGTAAGCCCGGTAGTATGGGTGAAATAATCAATCTCCACTGCCGTAAACGCCTGGATGCGAGCTTCCGGCAAAATCTGCTTCACCCGTTGCAGCATTTCGAGGTAATACTCAAAAGGGAGCTCCGAATTCAGCCCTCCTACGATATGGATCTCAGAGATCCTTTCCCCGGCGACCTCACGCGCTGCCTCCTCAACTTCCTGCAGTGACAAGGTAAAAGCTCTGGGATCTTCTTTTTTCACTCCATAAGCACAGAACTTGCACAGGTTAACACACACATTTGTATGGTTAATATGGCGGTTCACGATAAAATAAGTTTTATCCCCGTTTTTTCGTTCGCGCACGATATTGGCCATATACCCAAGAGCCAGAATATCGTTACTTGTCATTAAGCGAACTCCGGCTTCGAAATCCAGACGTTCCCCTTCTTCTACTTTTAGAATGATATCAGCAAGTTCGCTCTCGCTAAAAATCGGCAGCATACAAACACTCCTTAGGCTTATATGAAAAAAATTTATCTAAATATAATCAGATCTAACAATGAAAACACAAAAAGCATCACGCTTAAGTATCCGTTGAGATTGAAGAAAGCGATTCCCACCTTGGACAAATCACTCGCCGACACCAGGCGGTGCTGACGATAGAGCAGGACAATGGCAATTAAAACTCCCAAGAAATAGAGGAAGCCCAGCTTAATTAAGACGCCGACCGCGATGAAGCAAAGGGGTGCAAGTACATGGACCAGGGCCGAAATCTCGAGTCCCCTGGTAAGACCGAAGACGGCCGGGATCGAATACAATCCTTCCCGCCGGTCAAACTCAACATCCTGACAGGCATACACCACATCAAACCCGGCAACCCAGACGGTTACCCCTAGGCCCAAGAGCACAGGGGGCCAGGCCCAAGCCCCGGTGATCCCGATCCAGGCACCAACGGGAGCCAAGCCTAACGCAATCCCTAAGACAAAATGGCAAGCCCAGGTATATCTTTTCGTATAGGAGTAAAACACCAACACAAACACAGCAATCGGCATCAACTTTAAGGCCAACATATTCAGCTGATAAGCAGCAAATGCGAGCAAGGCGAAGGACAACAGCACATACACATAAACTTCACTCGCACCCAAAAGCCCCACTGGAATCGCCCTTTGCGCCGTGCGGGGATTGCGGGCATCAATATGGCGGTCGATCAAACGGTTAAGGGACATCGCAGCCGTGCGCGCCCCTACCATAGCCAAAGTGATCCACACTAGCTGCAGCGCGCTGGGAAACCCGCCATGCTGAGCGCGGGCAGCTAAAAAAGCCCCCAGATAAGCAAAAGGGAGCGCGAAGAGCGTATGTTCAAATTTAATCATTTCTAAGAAGACCTTTATTTTACTCATATTCCACACCCAACTTCAAGCTGAACTTTCATGTAGGTATAAAGCTCGTTTAGCGGCTTAAGTTCCAGCGTATCCGGAAGCTCCTGTAAAAATGCCTCGGCATTGTACATGATCCTGGCCACTACTTTTTGTTCCATCTGTTCATGATGAGCTGCCCAGGCCAGCCCTAACTGGCTTCCAAAAGACTCGCACTTCTCTGCTATGTACGTTGGCATTCCTGCCAGCTCAGCCCCGATACGAGCCGCTAAGCCTGTCAAGGAAGCTCTTTCCCTTGCCAAAATTTCAAGCCAATCCTCAGGAGTAAGTTCACTTTCACGGCCCAACCAACGATAGATTGTCCCGATGCTCATATTTTCAATGACCTTGGCAATTGGGGCCAAAAAATGCAGCAGTTTCTCGCGGCTAAGCCCGAGAAAGAACTTGCCAAAAAGATAATCCCCGACTAAAACGGTAAATTGCCTAAGCTCCTCCGCTATCTCTTCATCTTCTTGCATAAGGCTGTGAACTTTATCTGCCATAAATACGAACTGCATCACCACACCCATCGAAATAGCCTGATGGCCGCTATAACCGCAAGCACGGCTTACAGTCAATACAATGGCCGGACAAGCATTGTATTCCAGCTCGTCAAAATTAATTGGGATGAGTTCCGCAAATTTAGCACTCTTAAAAGTGATTTCTTGTTCGAGCCGGTCATGGATCGCTTTAAGCTCCTCCTGAATAGACGGTAAGGAAACCAATTAAACCTCTCCTCATAAACTTTTAAGAGATTAACCAAACTATTTGGCAATCTAACAAACAACAATTTTATATGAGACTAACCCATAGTATATTCGAGATTGCATCTTAAAATCCTCCCCCAAAACAAAAAAACCGGAATCAAAGACGTCTTTATTATGCTAAAAAGTAATAGACCCTGCAACAATCTCTTGTTACAAGGTCTAAACTTAAATTCCGCAAAGAGATAGACTGCTAGAATCCCCCAACAAAAGGTCAAGATAAATTCATAAGCATTAGAAAGCGGCGCGCCCGGATCTTTTTTTACCTGCAAGCCGGTTATCGGGATTAGCCCCTTAAACTTTAAGGTATATTAGTTTTCGATGTTTGCTGTTTCTCCCGGCTTGATTTGGCCTGCTTTTACCGGTTCTTGGGCATTACCCTTATAGACTTGATAAAGTACTATAGGATCTTGCGGATCAGTCTTCATCGCAGCCACGATGAGAAACCCATAGCAGAAAAAGCCCGGTCTTCATGGAACTGAATAGGTTCCACAGTTTATCAACTACCCCTTTCGCCTTATTAGGCATAAGTTAACCTCCCACTCCCTTTATACTCAGAACATAACGGAGAAACATTCTTATCCTTATCATTTAACTATAAATTCAAAGATAATCATAAAACTAGTTATTTTTCGCTCCATCCTGAACCCAGTTTGTCATGGTTTGAATTTGATCCTTGCTCAAGGGTTCTTGCCCCACGGGCATTTGCGGTTGTTTGCTGCCATCAATATTTTTTATCAGGACACTCGCACCGGGATTACCGGGGGACACTTTTTCCACCGTCTTATCGTATGCGGCAATATCCACGTGACATTGGACACACTTGCT
>DAHVVW010000147.1 GCA_027357125.1 Clostridiales bacterium | reverse complement strand
ATTCGCGAAATAAATGACGTTAATAACCAGACTCATAACAAGCGCACCCATGAGCGGGCCCAGAAGACTTCCTCTCCCACCTTGGAGGGAGACCCCTCCAACGACAACTGCCGCAACCGAAGTCAACGTATAGGCTCCACCCATATAAGGATCTCCGGAAGATGTCTGCGCTGTAATGGAAAAAGCAGCTAAAAACACAAGGATATATGCCAGTAAGTACGCCATAATCCGAATTTTCCCGGTACTGATACCACTGGAATAAGCGCCGGCAGGATTACTTCCGACAGCGTAGATGTATTTACCAAGCCGTCGGTTAAGGATTAAGCGCCAAAGACCGAAGGCTAGGAAAATAAACAAAAGCGGTACAGGAATCACCCATATCTTGTAATCATAGAATGAGCTCACCCAGGTTGGAATGTACCCTCCAGGCTGGGGACGTAAAAAGAGAGCGGCTCCAAACCAGATGGCAGCGGTCGCAAAACTTGCAATCATCGGCGGGAGACGAAGATACCCGAATACTGTACCGTTAATCAATCCCATTAAGAAGGCAATTCCAAAAGCCATAACACTGACTAGAACGGCATTTTCCAGAGAATCCATCATGAACGTGGCCATAAAACAATTAAGTAAAGAAATAGCGCTTCCGACAGACAAGTCGAGGCCTCCAACAATTACAATGATGGCCTGGGCCATACTCACTAGGATTAGAGGGGTAAATGTCTCAATGTTGGAATAAAAAACCCGGAAAGTGAGAAATTTTGGCTGCAAAATAATGTTAAGAATGATCATAAAGGCTAAAATTACACCACTGGACAATTCTGTCCTCTTGAGTGCAGCCTTAAATAGATCTCTCATTTTGATGACAGTCCCCCCTTCTTAGATTTTAACCCGGATAGAACTAGCAATAATTCGTTCCTCCATAATATCTCCATCGCGAAATTCTTCAACAATCCGGCCCTCATACATAATCAGAACCCGGTCACAGTAAGAGATTAATTCTTCGCTGTCACTGGCATAGAGAATAACTAAGGTTCCTTCATCAGCCAGTTTTAAGACGACATCATAGAGCTCCTTTTTAGCCCCTACGTCTACCCCTTTGGCCGGATCACTTAACAATAACACCTGAGGCTTTAGGGCCAGCCACTTACCGAGAACAACTTTCTGCTGATTTCCTCCGCTCAAATTTTTTACTTCAGTATCTAGATCATGGGTTTTTATTGATAGAGCTTGCACCGATTGCGAGGTTTCAGCCTGCAATTGTTGAAACGGCACCAGCCATTTTGTCTTTTTCAAGGAAAATTTCGGGTAATTAAAATTTGCCAAAATACTATGTGTCAGAAACAATCCCTCTTTGTGGCGATCACCCGGAACAAGCATGATTCCCTGATGTATTGCATCCACCGGGTGTTTGAACCTTTTGCTTTTTCCCTGTAAAAGAATGCGACCGTTGCTAAGAGGAAAATATCCTGCCAAAGCCAGCAAAAGTTCTTCCTGTCCATGTCCTTGCAGCCCGCCAAACCCTATTATTTCTCCCTTGCGCACTTTAAAGGAAACATCCATGATTTTCCGTCCGACTGTCATTCCTTGTACTTCTAAAAAAATCTCGTTGTCGGAAATATCTCTCCTCTGCTTTTGACTTTTTTGCAATTCTGTACCGGTAATTAGGGAAACAATCTTCTTTTCGTCTTTCCCATCTGTGGAAAAATCCACCGTCCCTACCGTTTCTCCGTTGCGCAATATTACCAAGAAATCACAGAGCTCCATCACCTCTGTCATCCGGTGAGAGATAAAGATCATAGACACTCCTTGGGATTTCAAATCGAACAAGAGCTTGAATAATCTTTCAACTTGGGAGTTTTCAAGAGCTGCGGTCGGCTCATCCAAAATCAAAAGCTTAGGCTTTTGGGCCAGTGCTTTGGCAATTTCAATAATTTGTTTTTCCCAGGGGGCAAGTTCATAAACTTTCTTATGAATATCCAATTCCGGGTACAATCTGGCCAAATGTTCTTTGGCCACCGCCTTCGCATCCTCTGTGGCCAAAAAACCGCCGTTTCCCCGAGGCTCGCGGCCTAAAGTAATATTTTCCCACACCTTCAGCTCCGGTATTAAACTTAAATTTTGATGGATCATTGCGATACCCGCTTTTTGGGAGTCGGCCGGCGTCTTAAAACTTATTGATTGCCCATAAATTTTAAGAACTCCCTCATCCATACTATGGAAACCGGTTATAATTCTGGACAGAGTAGTCTTACCCGAACCATTGGCACCAAGGAGCCCGCATACTTTGCCTTGGGGACAGAGCAGTTCACCATTGACCAATGCTTTAACCCCACCGAATGATTTTTTGATTCCTTTTGCTTCGAGGGCATACATCTTCGCGAACCTTCTTTCTGTCCAAAATCCTTTCATTGTTCATCCGAATGGACCCTATCCTCTTCTCCTCAGCAGAAGAGGATAGGGTTGAATCAGTTCTTAATTAAAGAGCGCATCAGCTTGAACATCCGTAAGCCATTCATCCATAAAATAAGTGTCAGGCTTTCCTTCTAGGCTCTTTAAGACTTCATCAATAGTCTTGTTATCCACAGTCTTTGTGATATTATAGTAGAATGTATTGTCTTTTAGAGGCTTCAGTGTTTTGCCAAGGGCTAAGCGGACAGCAACTCTCATGCCAGAACCGCTGATTCCAGGGGGGTTAGCTTGAGCGAATCCTTGAAAATCCGGATGTTTTTGCAGGTATGCTTTCCACATTTTAAGGTAACCCACGGTCATTTCACCGGTCATCGCTTTAATAGAGCGATTAGAGGTATCAATTGCCCGTAATACCCCTTGGGCCATAGCATCTTGAGAAAGAACTCCATCAATGTTCGGATAGGCTGCTAACAGGTCTGTCATCACTTGTTGAGCCCGTGCCTGGTCCCAATACCCATCTGCGACTTTTAAGACTTGAATGTTAGAATTCTTGGAAAAAATGTCTGCGACGGCTTTCTTACGATCCTCACTAGCCGGATGCCCCGGAAGACCGTGAACTTCCACAACCTTGCCTTGGTCTTTCAGTGTACTAGCCATCCACTCAGCATAGCGCTTGCCCCATTCATAGTGGTCTACTGTAATGTTAATGGCATATGGGTTCGTGACCGCTTGGTCAAAGGAGACAACAGGAATCCCAGCCTTTTTCGCTTCATCAATTACTCCGTTTAAGCCGGTGGCAGAGTTAGCGTTTACCATGATGACATTCACGCCGGAGTTGATCATATTCCGGAACTGTTGGATTTGCTGGTTGATATCACCGCCGGCATTTTGAATAATCAGCTTAGACTCCTTATCAATTTTTCCACTGTCTTTATACTCATTAAAAACCTGTTCAGCGACTTTTAGCATTTGAGTCCGGAAATCTGTGCCAAAATACCCATTGCTGAGCCCGATCGTAATCTTTTTCGGACCCTCTTTAGCCGTGTCGGCTGGCTTCTTTTCTGTCGCAGCCTGACTGCCGCAACCGGTCACGACCAAAGAAAAAATCAATAACATCGCCAGTAATAACGGAAGAACTTTCCTTCCTTTTTGAAACATTTTTTCTATCCCCCCTATTTTTACAATATTGTAACCCAAGTTTGGCGTAAGAAATTTCCAGCACCAGGCGTAGCAAGGCTTTGAGGCACATGACAATACTATTTTTGTCACTACAACGCATTTTCCAAGGATTTTGTTATCTGTTTTAATGCTTTTGGTTTCAATAAGGTTTCACATTCAAAGAGTTTTGTCCATTGTATTTGTTCCTCAGTCATTTCTGTTACTGTAAGAGAATATCCGGGTGAGCCTTTGATACCTACTTGATTTAACTGGCAGCTTTGCACTTGTTTCAAAACATCTATGGGGGATATTGACTGTTCAGCCCTCTTAAGCATCATCTCCATCGTATTTACCAGTAGGTAGGCCAAGATACAAACACTAACATGGGCCTTGACTCGTTCGGTACGAGTTAAATGAATCGGCCTTAAGGCCAATTGGGACTTCATTTCCCGAAATGCCTCTTCTATTTTATTTTTATTTCTGTATCGCTGAATGATTTCAGTTTGTGGAATCGACTCATCGTTAGTAATGAAACAAGTGATGCCATCTAATCGTCTAATTTCCGTTTCTCCAGTCTTATCAATCATCGCAGATAACTGGAAAGAATGGGCTATTCGTATCGAGCCGTCTTTTTTAGGCACTTTAACCTCGATAGGCGTAATAGTTACCTTCATCAATGACTTGAGTTTTCGTTTGGAGATTATTTTTTGCACATCTCGCTCGACAGCTTCCATCTGGCGAGATTTCTTAGCTACAGCCAATTTGGCGTTTTGTTCGGCAATCCAAGCCATGGTTTTCGTGATCCGTCTTTCTCGTGTAGCAATATCTTCAAAAAACCGGGTAACATCAAATGAGAAGATGAACCGTCGTTTTCCGACCCGGCCTTCCCGGGTATAAAAGAACTGATTATCGTCGGTTGGCACGAATTCATGAAGAGCTAGGATCTGCTCATAATCCTCTTTTGAGGCAGGCTCCGGAACAAACTTCTGAAATAACGGATGGCAGGCCATTTCATCTTTATCCATAGCAGACAGATAGGTAAGTCCCTGTGCTTCCAGTAAATCCAGATGATCACCGGATACCATCCCGCGATCAAACACAAGATGACACGTTTTTAAACCGAATCGCAGTTTAAGATCGTGAACTACACCCGGTAAGGTGGTGATGTCCTGAGTATTTCCTTCAAGCACTTTCCAATAAAATGGCGAACCCTGTGGGGTTACCATAAGAGCAATGACAATTTGCTCCAGGTCGGGTCGGTGGTCACGGGAATACCCTAGTTTAGCAATCACGCATTGGCTGCCTTCCATGTACGTTGAAGTAATGTCATAGAAAAATCCTTCGCCAACACTAGGATCAAGGTTCTTAAGCTGAGTATAAAGATGGGTTTGTAAAGCGTTTTCCTGTTTGTTAAGGAAATCCAATTCCCGGTATACGGCGTAATCATCCGGTAAGCTGGGAGATCCAAGCACTGCCGGCAGCACGGTACTCTGCATCCATTCCACGACGTGGATTTTACTGAGTGGCTCAATACAGCGATTGAGTACCATAGCCTCTATTAATAGGCCATCTGAAAAAAAGTGCTGTAACTGGAAGGTTTCCCAAAGGGAATGCAACAGAATGATGGGTAAAAACAGCCAATGCTTTGTGACTACAATATCGGATGTCTTGGCTAGAACCAGTTCTGAATCCTGCCCAGCTTTAAGGATTAACCTCATTCGTTCGGCATCAGTTTCAGACAAGACACCAAGGTTCTGGATGAGGCGGTGCTTGGGTTTTCCGTCTTTATCCCTGTAAGAAGCGACGATTTTATAGTAATTGTAGGTTTTACCTTCTTGCTTAATGGTAACTTTTTTGAGAAACATTGTAGCCCTCCAGTTCGAAAGTATTAGGACTACAATAAGTATACCATACAATGCGTTTGATTCATAGGATTAATAGACGCTTTTATAAATATATTTAGGACTACAATATCAAGGTTGAGTGGTCTGAAGCCTTGTCACATAAGGGTTTGGTAAAATATGTCGCCAAACTTGGGATCCAACGCAGCAATAACTCTATCAAAGAATGGAAGTGGAAAATAAACCGTAAAGCTGCACATGTCCTGATGGAAGTTGCAGATACAGGATATTTCCATTGGGAAATCATCCATAAAAATATCAGTTGTAACACTCCAGAAGCGGAAT
>DAHVVW010000146.1 GCA_027357125.1 Clostridiales bacterium | reverse complement strand
GTGGAGTGGTTATGGCGACAGCTTACCTTTACAGTGGCGGGTCCGTCCGGGAATTTTCACCCGGTTCCCTATTCTCCCATGCGGGCACCTGTAACATTTGAAAATATTATATTGCTAATTTAGATTTTAACTAACTTAGTCACGTTGGTCAAGTACAAAAGTACAAAAGTACAAATACTTAATCCTTACTCTAATATCTGCAAACTTATCTTGTAAAGGCTGTGAATTGCCACCCCGTCACTTGAAGCACCGATGGTGCGACCTCCCCCGATATATTTCAATAGAAGTAAAGTTTTAAGCTTGTTCACTTATCAACCATTTGAACATTGGTTGTTCCGCTGTCAATTTCCATGCTTTTCGGAACCCGAAGATATATCACCTTCCAGCCGAAACTCGTTGAACCCATATTCCGAATGCCTTGATTGACCTGTTTAAATTGTTTTATCGTAAAGTCTGAAATCAAGCCCCTAAATTCCAGTTGCTGTTGACTGGGCGCTTGAATTAATAATGTCCCTTGCTGCCAGAAAATAGCAGGAGGTAAAACTGATTTCGTAAAATCGATACCCCCGGCAACATGGGGTGTGATGTAGGAACTCATTTCGATTTTGCCGTCATCCACGTCTTTTCTGGCGATGAGAATTCTATAACTCGTATTCGGCGACTCCTCAAGCATCAGTTTGTTCGTATCAATTTCGAATTGGTGGCTGTCGTTTTTATAAACCCCTGGCAGCTGATCGGGATTTCCTTCCGGAGGGAAGGGGTTATATCCATAGGTGAAATCTCTTTGTGTTTCCGAAAATGCTAAGTTATTCTCCTCACCCGCTTGCATGAATCCTTGGCTCGGCAGCAGATAGTAAATAGGGAGGAGAGCAATCAAAAGCACAACATATAACCCCGCGAGCCGCGCATTATTTCTCCATGTCATAAGCCGGTTCATGCGGAATTTCATCTTTTTCACGAGGAATAGGGCAACACCTAAGATGATCAGCAATAGTAACGGCAAAATAATGATTCTTATCGGCATGACATTCATTGTCTGACCTCCATTCTGTTCGAAAGAAGAATGCTCATCCCAAAAAGAATGATGGATGCGCTTAGGATTTTGAGCGTAAATAATAACAATGAATGTTCTGATGTGAAAAAGTTAAAGATTGCTTTCAAGGAATCAGTATAAGCTCTTAATAATCCGATTAATACTGCCGGAATAAGGATAACAAAAACCTTATGAACCTCGATGATGACCTTCATTAAATATCCGACAGCGGCAACGAGGATCATATAAAGACTGGCGACGAAAACCCCGAGCAGTAGCTCGGCAGGGGCAGTGAAGAATCCGTCAGGCATGAACAGGACTCTATCAAACGTAAAATACATGATAATCCGCTGCGACACACCCATTAAGGTCGAGGTCAGCCCCGCAAAGACGGCACACGTGATCAAAAAGCCGAAATTTGAAAGGTTGCTTGAGATTCGATTCGCGACCAAAGAAAATTCCATGTCTTTATACTGTTTGCTTGGCAGCCAAGAGGCGATCACCAGCATCCAAGCAAGGGAAAAAATGATGACGACATCGGCGGAATACGTTTTAACAGATACGGATAAGCCATCCGTGCTGGTACCCATACTTCCCATGGGGCCCAGGGAGAAAAATAAGGCAACAATCTGCGCCATGATCAGCCCATACACGAAACCCGAATAGGCTTTCAACTTGTAGAGATATTGCTTTAACGCAAGCGAGCTTAGGTTAACCCCGTTTGAAAACATCATCGATTCCTCCCTTGCTTTTTCCGGTCAAATAAATGCAGAGGTCATTCACGAAAACCGGCACGGATTCAATTCCGTTTTGTCTAGCCCGGTCATAAGCTCCGGGAGCTAAATCCTTCTTAACCACGACGTATAAGCTGCTGGGCGCAAATTCCTCTTGATAGATAATTTCCCGGCCCTCGATAAATTGAAGCACTGCCTGGGCATTTCCCCTGAGGCCTATGGCAAATTCTTTCATCTCAATCAGTGGAAGCTGTAACCGCTTGGTTCCCTGGTCGAGTAAAAGAATGTCCTCGAGAATTTCCTCCAGCTCACCCAACAAATGGCTTGAAAGGATCACTGTACGCGGGTGTTCGATATAATCTTTGAGCAGCGCCCGGTAGAAGTCCTTTCTGACTGCCGAGTCCATCCCCGTTGTCGGCTCGTCAAACAGAGTCAGCGGACAGCGGGCGGCGATGCCGATAATAGCATTGAAGGTACTTTTGCTTCCCTTGGACAAGCGGCCGTGGCGTTGTTTCGGATTCAGTGAGAAATAGTCAAACAAGCCTTGCGCAAGCCGGCTATCCCAATTCGGATAAAATGGAGCCACTTCGACCAGGATATCTACCAGAGTAAAGGTATTCGGAAAGGACATATTATCGTCAATAAACATCGTATGAGCGCTAACCTCTAAACTATTGAAAGGATTGTGCGCAAAAACCTTGAGTTCACCGCTTGTAGGTCTTAAATATCCGGCAATCAGCTTTAACAATGTTGTTTTACCAGCACCATTTCTCCCGATCAACCCGGTGATTTTGTTTTCCTCAATGTCAAAGGTCAAGTCATCGATTGCACTTAGCTTGCCGTATGACTTGGTCAAATTCCTGCACTCGACCACACTCATGGCTGTTCCCCCTCCCATTCTTGGCTGGCCTGCTCAATCATCTGGATTAGTTCATTTTCGCTGACACCTAAACGCTTGGCTTCAATAACGAGTTCCCTGATCATTTGCGTTAAAAATTGGTTGCGGCGCTTGGTTAAAATTAACTCTTTTGCATGCGGAGACACAAACATACCCAGTCCCCGTTTTTTATAGACAATGTTCTCATCTGCTAAAAGGTTAAGCCCTTTCGCCGCCGTGGCTGGGTTAATATTAAACATCTCTGCTAGCTGATATTGCGAGTAGATCCGTTCGTCTTCTTTAAGGTTGGCGCTAAGTATTTCGGTCTCAAGCCATTCCGCAATTTGAATATAGATAGGCTTGATGCTATCGGGATTAAAGATCATCGCTTTCACCTCCGGAACTCCTGCAACTTGGTAAGTGGGTAGGCAGGTATTATATTTGTGCGTTTCGTGCATTTGTTATGTTATTACATCAAGTACGGTAGTTCATTAGTCATATAATGTACTACCGTACATTATATGCTATCTTTGGTAAATTGTAAATAAGCGCAAGCACAAAAAAGCTTTCCGCCCAATCATTTCAGAATCAGCGAAAAGCTTGAATTGGCTTCCTATTTTAATTAAACATCCCATCCAAGTCACATTAAAATAACACACCGAGCTTACATAGCTTATGCTCCCTTCGGCTGCTTGATCACCGTAAGCAGCATCTTGAAGGGCTTACGTGCTTCCAAGCTATGTGGGATGTCTGATGGCATAATCACCGTTTCGCCCGCTTTAACGGTTAGCGTTTTCTCACCGATCGTTATTTCCGCTTCCCCGTCGAGAATCTGCACCATCGCATCCCCAGAAGTTGTATGCGTACTTATTCCTTCCCCTTCATCCAGGGAAAATAACGTAATGTTTACCGCAGGAATCTGAGCAACTGTCATGCTTACCACTTGACCTTGCTGATAGGAAATGAGTTCTTTGAGATTGAGTGCTTGAGAAAATTCAATATTTTTCATGATATTAACCATATTACAGCCCCCTTTAAAATTCTTAGTTTTCATAAATCTATTCTAATCATCTTAACCGATAGTGTATGTGACTCGGATCACTCTTATTTAATCACATGAGCTTGATTTCTCCTTTTCCATAAGATGGTGTATACTTTTGCCGGAATCTCTGCGTCCAAACGTGACGATTTACTCGATGGTTCGTTTTAGTAAGTGAGGAGGGCGGTGTCCACCAAAAAAGACCCGCTTCAAAATAAAAGCATGGAAATATGGTACCAAGAGACCGTTTCCAAACTGTACCGATTCACTTATGCCCTTCTTCAAAACCGGGAAGAGGCGGAGGATATCACGCAAGAAACGTATTTCCGCTGTCTACGCCAAAACAAGCAGGAACTCCCACCTTTTCCTTATCTGAAACAGGTTGCCAGAAATCTTATTTATGACCGCTACCGTCACTGGCAGCGTTTCCTAAGCCAAAGACAGAATTGTTTTCGACTTTGAGGATACCGTCATCATAGAAACCAAAGCACCCTCCACCTTCATCCTGTCCCCTCTCTCCGCCATCGGTCAAGCTAACGGGAGCCCCTTGGAAGTATTGCCTGATACGCTGCGCTGGCAGCAAAACGGCTTGGAAATTAAGATCGAGGGAGCAAGAGCTGAAGAATTTGCCAAGGAGCTGGTACCTACGCTCGTTATGCCCCAAGCCGGGCAACAGACTAATAACCAGCCCATGATAAAAGTCAATGTGGACCTGGAAATTGTCAAACGGAACCAGCAACAGGTTGATGCAGGCAGCAGCCCCTGGCAACTCGACCCCGCCCAAGTTGCGTTTACTTTTGCGGCCACACAAATTTCACCTCAGGGCATTAAGGGCGAACCACCCATCAATTTTGACTCGCTCAAGATCGTGTCAAACACTGGAACAGAGGCCGTTGTTCAACTAACGAAAGCCCCAATCAAAACTGTTTATGTAAAACGGTTAATCCGCCAGGATCAGAGCGGGATTTGGACTGCTGTAGGATATGATCCAAGATAATACGAAAGGGCTGCTTTCAAAATTGAAAGAAACAGCCCACTGTCTTTAAGGTAAATAGTTAAGTGGATTCAAATTTGTACCGTTTATAATAACTTCGAAATCCAGATGGGAACCGGTTGAGTTTCCGGTAGACCCGACCAAAGCAATTTTCTGTCCTTGCTTAACACTTTGCCCTGGTATAACGAGCAATTTCGAGGCATGTGAATAGCGCGTGGAAATCCCGTTTCCATTGTCAATCAAAACACTAAGACCGTAAGGGCCGTTCCAGCCCGCTGAAATCACTTTCCCGGATGCTGCAGCCACAATTGGGTCGCCGGTATAACCATCAATATCAATTCCGCTGTGGAAACCTCTGGAACGCCAACCAAAATAGGAAGTGATCGGGCCGCGTAAGGGCCAGATAAAACCGAAGTTTTTCCCGGATCCACGCGAAATGGCGGAACCGTCTACCTGAGCCACTCTGACAATCGCTTTTGGCCCTTGAGCAATAACTTGATCGACTGGTGCTTTTATTGTCTTTTCGGCTAAAACACTTTTCTCGGTAATTTCGCCATTCGTTTGCACAAAGCTGTAAGTTACCTCCTTACTTCCGTCACTTCCTTGCTCTCTGATCTGAGTTTGTCCGCTCGTTAAATTATAGTCGTTCTTAGTTATTACATCGAAGGGAATCGTTTCCGTGGCCGAGTATTCCCCCTTGCTTATTACATTTATATATGGTGTGACTGCAACAAGTCTGATCTTTTGACCCGGCTTGAGGACTGTATCCTCAGCTAAATTAGGATTGCTGTCAATTACTTCTTGAGTAAGCATGTTGTTCTTGCGGGCAATAAGCCACCAGGAATCATTGTCCTCGACCGTATACTCTTTGACGCTTTCTTTTCCTTTTTCTAACATGGCGAGAACTTGATCCGGGAATTGGATAGTTTCTGGTTGTGTCTCCATCTTTTCAGTCGTAACATCTTGCTGAAATTCCACTGAAGTTACTTTCTTTGAGTCACCGGGTTGGGCATAATAACTCTTCAAGTCTGCAAGCACTTTATCTGCATTATCTTCAGTCGGTAAGACAGCTATAGTTTCACCCGCAGCTTGTATGGCGTATCCTTCAATATAAGGGCTTAACTTA
>DAHVVW010000145.1 GCA_027357125.1 Clostridiales bacterium | reverse complement strand
GAACATCCGAATTTGAATCGCACGCGGATTTCCAGAGAAATATGTTCGGCGTGGAATTCGGTTAACGAACAAGGTCGCTTCCGCAGTATTTGTTATCGAGCCGCCAATTGGGTACACGTCGGTCAAACCCAGGGGCGAAGCCGTACGATCTAAATCCGATTATTTCCCCACCTCATTTCACGGACTTACGGATAAAGTCCACGATTTCCGCTGTGAGAGTTCCCGGGCTGAACACCCCGGCTACCCCTGCTTCTTTAAGCATTAGTCTATCCTCAAATGGTATAACTCCTCCCGCGATCACTACTATGTCCTCAGCACCTTCTTTCTTCAGGAGTTCCGTAATCTTCGGCAGTAAATATCCGTGCGCTCCTGACAAAATACTGATACCAATGACCTGGACATCTTCCTGAACAGCAGCTTCCACAATCTGTTCCGGGGTCTGCCTTAAACCCGTGTAGATAACCTCCATCCCGGCGTCCCGTAATGCCTGGGCAATAACTTTGGCGCCCCGGTCGTGCCCGTCTAAACCGACTTTTCCGACCAACACCCGAATCCGCTGTTGTTGGTTCTTCATACCTGTACTCCTCCTGATTCCAAAGTATTCTTACAGAGCTTTCTCTTGCCGGTATTCGCCAAATACTTCCCGTAACACATCACAGATTTCTCCCAACGTCGCGTAAATACGGACAGAGTCCAATATATAGGGCATCAAGTTTTCTGTTCCCTGAGCTGCTTTCTTCAATTTAGTCAGGCTGTACTCAATGTCTTTTTGATTTCTCTTTTGATAGAGAGAAGCGAGTCTTTGTTTCTGCTGCGCTTCAACAACCGGATCAACCTTCAAGAGCCCTTGCGGGGGCTTTTCTTCCGCCTGAAATTTATTAACCCCTACGACCGTTTTCGTTTGTCTTTCGATATCCATTTGGTAACGGTACGCACTGGTTTGGATTTCTTTTTGTGGAAAACCAAGCTCGATTGCCCGGACCGCCCCGCCCAATTCGTCAATTTTATTGAGATAAGCCCATACTCCTTCTTCGATTTCATTAGTCAGTTTCTCCAGAAAATAAGAGCCACCCAGGGGATCGACCGTGTCTGTTACCCCGGTTTCATAGCCGATAACCTGTTGAGTGCGTAACGCCAGCAGGGCAGATTCTTGAGTCGGCAGAGCCAGCGCCTCATCCCAGGCGTTGGTATGCAAAGACTGGGTTCCCCCTAACACTGCACTTAAGGCCTGAAAGGCGACTCGCATAATATTGACCTCCGGTTGTTGGGCGGTCAAGGTACAACCTGCCGTCTGAGTATGAAAACGCAGCATCCAGGATTTTGGGCTTTGAGCCATAAACCGTTCCTTCATAATGCGGGCCCAGATCCGGCGGGCCGCCCGGAATTTCGCTATTTCCTCAAAGAAATTAGAATGGGCATTAAAGAAAAAGGACAAACGGGGGGCAAATTGATCCACTTCCAAGCCGACATCCACAGCTGCCTGTACATAAGAAATTCCGTCCGCTAAGGTAAAAGCAACCTCTTGGACCGCCGACGAACCTGCTTCCCGAATGTGGTAACCGCTGATACTAATCGTGTTCCAGTTAGGCAGATGCTCCGTACAATACTGGAAAGTATCCGTAATTAAACGCATGGAAGGCGTCGGAGGGAAAATATAAGTTCCCCGTGCCATGTATTCCTTCAGAATATCATTTTGAATAGTCCCGGATAACTTAGCCTGCTCCACACCCTGCTTTTCCGCTACAGCAATATACATTGCGAGCAAGACTGCCGCCGGGGCATTGATAGTCATAGAAGTGCTGACTTTACCGAGCGGAATCCCTGCAAAAAGCGTCTCCATGTCTTCTAAAGAATCGATGGCAACTCCAACCTTGCCCACTTCCCCTTGAGCCAGGGGATGGTCCGAGTTATAACCGATTTGAGTGACTAAATCGAAAGCCACGCTTAAACCCATTTGGCCCTGTTCCAGCAAATATTTGAAACGGGTGTTGGTTTCAACCGCCGTGCCAAACCCTGCATACTGGCGCATAGTCCAAAGGCGGCCCCGGTACATATCGGGCTGAACCCCGCGTGTAAACGGATAATTCCCGGGAAAACCCAGTTCACTCAGGTAATCTTGCCCTTCAACCTCTACCGGTGTGTAAACCTGTTCTATCGAAATTTCCGAGTCCGTCTTAAACTCCTTGGGCACTTGCGCCATTACCTTATCCGGTGCCTTCTTTTTCAGCTTCTCCGCCCACTCTACTTTGGCCCGGACAATCGCTTCGATCTCGCGTTCTGTTCCCATCAATCCCACTCCTATCTGCTGCGCACTTCGAACCTCGGCTCCGCTCGGCGTCTCCAGCTTCACCTCGCGGCATTAGTGATCCTCCGGCGGTTAGTCCGATATGGAGAATCGCCTTCAAGCGAGGATCAGCCTTCGTCCGATACTGTATCCTCAGCCGTTAAGTTATTCTTTGAGAGTCAGCGGCTTCGGCGATACTGTCCGCCGGATAATATCGTACCGGACGCTAATGTTTCGTGCCTCGTGCCTCGAACTTCGATTAAAGCGCCCTCTTAACCATCTCTCCCACTTCCCAAGGTAGAGATGCTACCTGAACACCGGCTGCACTTAAAGCTGCAACCTTACTCTCGAAAGTCCCCTTGCCCCGCTCGATAATGGCTCCCGCATGACCCATTCTTTTCCCGGGCGGGGCGCTCTTGCCGGCCAGAAATGCAACGACAGCCTTGCTCATTCTCTCTCTGATATATTGGGCTGCCTCTTCCTCGGCATTGCCGCCGATTTCCCCGACCATGACCACAGCCTGTGTTCCCGGATCAGATTCGAACTTTTCCAGGATATCGATAAAAGAGTAACCGACTATTCGGTCTCCACCCAAGCCTAACACTGTGGACTGACCGATACCGGCACTGGACAATTGGAATACTATTTCATAGCTTAAGGTTCCGCTCCTGGCCACCACACCTACCGGGCCGGGCCTGAAAATACTGTTAGGCATAATTCCAATCTTCGATTTTCCGGGCGAAATAATCCCGTACGTATTAGGCCCGATGATCCCGACTTGTTTTTTTTCAGCATAGTCCATAATTTCCATGGCATCATGTAAAGGAACATGCTCAGTTATGATAACGAGGGTTTTAATTCCTGCCTCCATTGCCTCAAGAGAGGCATCTTTAACTAACTTGGCCGGGACAAAAATCACGGAAGCATCCGCCGTTTGCACCTGCATAGCTTCTTCGACAGTTTCATAAACAGGTACCCCTTGGACTTCCTGACCAGCCTTACCTGGCGATACTCCACCGACAATGGTGCTGCCATAAGCCAGCATTTGACCGGTATGAAACTGTCCCTGGTTACCGGTTATACCTTGAACAATTATTTTTATTTTATCATCTAGAATAATTGCCATTATCCCAACCCCTTTCCTATGCCTTAACAGCATCCCCGGCTGCTACAACTGCGGCACTGTCTTCATTTTTGACCAGGGCTACGACTTTAGACACCGCTTCATCGATCTTCTTATAAGAGTCGATCCCGTTTTCCCTTAAAATAGAAATGCCTGCCTCTTCATTGGTACCTACCAGGCGAATCACTACCGGAATGTTGATTTCCATTGAATTTTTGACCTTTACAAAGGCTCGGGCTACATCATCACAGCGGGTAATCCCACCGAAAATATTAATCAGTAATGCCTTTGGCTTCGTTTCTAGCAAAATTTCCAAAGCTTTGGCCGTTGCTTCCTCGCCGGAACCACCACCCGCGTCCATAAAATTGCGGGGGCTGGAGCCAAACTCCTGAATCAGATCCAAGGTAGCCATAGTAATACCCGCTCCGTTAGCCATTACTCCGATCTCCCCATCAAGTTCAACATAAGAAATACCCAAATCCCGGGCTTTCCTCTCTGCCTCTGTCCGCTCATCCACGATAGGTACATCCGGCTGATACCGGTAGGCGCACTCATCATCAATCGTCATTTTGGCATCAGCGGCCAGCACATGACCCTTAGCAATGACAAGAGGATTTATCTCGACGAGTTCGGCATCATAAGTACGGAAAACATTATAAAGTTTGAGCATGAGATCAGCAGCCTCCTTGGCTGCCGACCCAGTGAGTCCCAATTGCCTGGTAATTTCCCGGGCTGCATACGGATTTAAGCCTATGCTTACGTCTATTAGGCGTTTGATAAGCTTTTCTTCGGGTACTTGCTCAATATCTACGCCTCCGGCCATAGAAGCCAGCAAGACTGGTTTGCGCCTGGTGCCGTCAACCGTTATGGCTAGATATATTTCCTGATCAATGGCGATTTTCTCTTCGACCAGAACCTTATCGACTTTCAGACCCTTAATATCAGCTGCCAAAAGTTCCCCTGCTTTGGCCACAGCTTCCTCCGGAGTGGTGGCAAACTTGATACCGCCGGCTTTGCCGCGGCCCCCGGATAATATTTGGGATTTAATAGCCACAGCCCCGTTTTGAGAAACAAATTCCGCCAAATCTCCGGCTTGGCTAAATACCCTGCCATTAGGCACGGGAATACCGTTGTTTCTGAATATTTCCTTGGCCATATACTCAAATAATTTCAAAAATCGCCAACTCCTTTCCTCTTTTCCGTATTAATTACTCTCAAATGCAATAATGATGCCATTTATCCTTTATTTTCGTAATTGGTTAATAGTATAAATATTAAGTATAGTTTGATAATTTATAATGTAAATTTGCATCTAATTTCTAGAAAATGGATTCTAAATTTTCATTTTCATTTTCATTTGCACAGTTCATTTTTAGAAGCCCTCCTTTTTTTCCCAAAAGGGGTCTGGTACTTCCCGGAATTTGTCGTAGAATCGACATAATTCAACTTTTTACTCCTTTACTGGACTAACCTCGTAATAAATCTGCAGGAGTAAATTTCCGCCGCCTTCATTAAGGGTAAGTTCCTGAACATGGATCGCATATGCATCAAGTTTCTCCAGCTCGCTGACAGCGGCAAGAATCCGGGGCCAGGATCCCTTTAGGCGGAAGCGGAATAAAGCTCCCTCCAGGGTCTCAGAATTCTGAGCACTGTTTTGCTTTTGCGTGGTAGTTTGGCCTTTTCCGCTCACACTCTCCATGTTTATGCTTGTTGCATCCACGCCTTGGGCCCGAAAAGTTTCTTGGCAAAGCCCAACAATATCTGGCAAATCCTCGATCCGGGGAAGAAGCAGCGAATCCAGTGAAGATTTACCGGAGACAACTTCCTCCCAAGATAGTCTTTCTTGCTCTAAGGACTCAATATTTTGGAGAGCAGGCCTTAATCCCAGCAAAGACAAAGAAAACAGGGCTATTCCCGTAATCATAGCCCCCACCAGCATTAACCGCAAAACATTGTCTCCGGATTTTGTTTCCGCCTCTTTATTACTTCGAAGATAGAGAAGTACTGAGCGTAAATTCAATGTTTTCCCCCTCCTGACGGTAAGAGGTGAGGAGAGGCTGACGCCAGCCCATATCCTTCAGCCCTTTCATAATATCTTCCACTTCCCCGGGAGCTGAGGCTCTCCCTTTTAAGTTCAGCCCTCCCTGCCTGTACTCCAGGCTCGTAAAAGCTATCCTGGGAGAGAAACTTGTTTGAATTTTAGCCAGGCTGTTTCCCACTTGCACAGGATGAAACAAAACATTCTGCCAGTCTTGGGCGATGGATGCGCTCTTTTCTTGCTCCATCTGAATACTTTGCCCTTCCTGCCGCAATATTCCCACTTCTTTGGCCATGGCTAATTCTTGTCTGTGCAAAGGTATCAGGGAAAATACCAGCAAGATCAGAGACAAAATCCCC
>DAHVVW010000144.1 GCA_027357125.1 Clostridiales bacterium | reverse complement strand
TTGATCATTCAAGTTCAAGAACTTGGCGCTTACAGCGCTGCCGGGCGCCTTCTAACCCCGCTTCAGATCGTCGCGTTTCTGCAAGTACTCCTCGCGATCAATTTCTCCCCGGGCATAACGCTCACCTAATATTTCCAGAGCTTTATCCGTACACCGGGAGAATCGAAAAGGGTACTTGGCTAAACGTCGAATAATATAGAATATCAGCAGGAGTACGGCAATTACTGTGAGGAAATGCAGCCCCATGTTTACGAAAGCATAGATGTTCAAACCGTTACTTACAATGCCACTTCCACCGCCATTAGGAACGGGAAAATTATGGTTGTAACCACCCCCAAATTCAAAGCCTCTACTGAAGCGATTCATAAATAAAATTCACCTCCCATTTAAAATTCCTAAGGTTTCTAATCATAGTCTACAACAAAGATAAGTATTTTTTGTGGTTAGATTGTGATTGTTTAATCAAAGTTAATGCTTTCTAGCCCGATATCCCAAAATAGAAACACCTCCATATAACTAACTCACAAGTAATAATGGAGGTGTTTTACCCAACAAATAGTTTATCGCTGTTATGCCTTATAGTTTATGGGTTTATAAAATAGTTTATAGGCATAAAAAACAGTGAATAAGTCCTGAATTTCGCTCCTAGCTAACCTTGCTCATCACCCGCAGTTTGTCGGCCAACAAAGCCACAAACTCGGAATTGGTGGGCTTTTGCCTTTCAATGTTCATGGAATATCCGAAAATTCGTTTCAGGGTCTCGGTATGGCCTCGTTCCCAGGCCAATTCAATCGCATGACGGATACCCCGCTCCACCCTGCTGGGGGCAGTATCGTACTTCTTGGCGATCGCCGGATAAAGTTCTTTTGTGACCGCCCCTAGCAACGAAACATCATCCACAACCATCAGAATCGCATCTCTTATGTATTGATATCCTTTAACATGAGCCGGAATTCCAATCTGGTGCATCATGGACGTTACTTCCGCGCCTAAATTGATCCCGTTACCGACACTGGTGACCGGTGCCGCCGCTGTCGTTAGCGCAGGCGCAGTCACCGACGTTTCCTGGGTCAGCGTACGGATCCGCTTACTTAAAATATCCAAATCAAATGGCTTCAGGATAAAATAGTCCACCCCCAGCAACATCGCTTGATGCGTCAGCGACTCCTGCCCAAATGCGGTTAACATAATAATTTTCGGCCGCGGCATCGTGGTCCGCTGTCCGATCCGCTCCAGCACACCCAAACCGTCCAGGCTGGGCATCACTAAATCTATGATGACCAAATCCGGTTCCTGACTCTGGATTAATTCCCAGGCATCCACTCCATTATAGGCCAGCCCTACCACCTGCAAATCTTCCTGCCCCTGTAAATAATCTTGGAGCATTTGACAAAGAGAGCGATTGTCATCCGCGACAACAATTTTAGTTTTCTTACCCATTAAGTCATCATCCCGCCTTATAACTTTTTCCGGGTCACCACTCCAAAGCTTTCACTAGGAAGCGACTTTCTTTACAACCGGTGTTCTTATTATAAAAGAGACCGAATGTCGAAATCGTAAAAAATAAGTAAAGGTTCCTGTGAGGCAGGAACCCGCTAAAACCGCCATAGTGGGGTATTTTGGATATTTTTGGAAAAACTATTTAACGCAAGATTAGCTATTATTTTACCCTTGCCTCGATTTAAGTGCTTAATCTAACGAACTACCTCGTATTTTAGGAGGTTTAATCACTAAATAGTCGTTCAGAGCTAAAAGTGTGTCATCAAAAAATGCCTGAAACACTTTGGACCTATTTTGTTCGGAAAGTTCGGCATAGTTGCCATACTCCCCGTCCAAAAGAATTACACTTCCCGAACGCAGCACCTGCCGCCACAACTGTTGTCTTCATAAACCTGGCTGGGGAAACCCTATCACGGAATCTATAGGAATTAACCGGTCAGGGGCCACCAGATACACTTTGCCGGCTTGCCTGGTAACAGCAACCACATTAGTCTCCAAGTAATGCGGTGGTCTTCCGGCAAGCAATAATTGGGCCGGTTCCTGTGATTTTCGACAATTCTCCACATAGGTAATTAATTCGCTTTCCTGCACACCCATCCTAAAAACCTCCTCGAAGCAATTCCAACTATATAAAGGAAACTTACTTCAGAAGGGATTTTAAACCCCTTCTGAAGTGTAGTTGACCACAGGACATTAACGTCTCGAACTTCCTGCCTCGAACATCGAATTCGTATATCTCTAAACATTGCAGGAAAGAATACATCCAGAGCCAAACAAGGAGGTTGCCATGATATGATTGCAGCTGTTGACAAAAATACTTGTATCGGGTGCGGGACCTGCCCGGCCGTATGCCCTGAAGTGTTTGAAATGGACGACGACGGTCTGGCTGTCGCCCGCACCAACCCGGTACCCAGTGACGTTGAAGAATCGGCACAGGAAGCGGCTGAAGAATGCCCCGTCGACGCTATTCACGTCAACTAGCTTCATTAAGGAGATCTTATTTTAGACGTGTTATCCATTGCTAACCGTTACTAAGAACTTTAAAAGCGGATGCCCATCATCCGCTTTTTATCAATTGAAAAGATTATTTTCCTCAACCGATTGCGGCTAGCACTTGTCCCTTCAGTTCGTCCGTGCCGATTCGGTCAATTAACCGGCCTAACCGCTCCTGAGGCCTGGCTTTTTCTTTATAATAAGCAATAACAGCGGCCACGGCCGGCAGGAGCTGCTCCCGTTGCAGATTTTCTACCAACAGGTCACCAAGCCGGGGCTTAATCCCCCCATTACCCCCTACGTACAAATGATACCCTTTGCTGGTGCCCATTAATCCCAGATCTGGAGTTACCGAGTCCGTACACTTATTTGGACATCCGGCTATGCCCATTTTAAACTTCGACGGCAGCGGCATCCCATGATACAGCTTGTCGAGTTGCATCCCTAATTCCAGTGTTTCCTGTAAACCGCGTTTGCAGAATGAGCTACCTGGACAAACCTTAATATTACGTACGCAAACCCCCACGGCATGACCAGGATCCATCCCAAGATCCTGCCAGGCCTTCGGGACATCTTCCGGGGCCAAGCCCACAATAGCGATCCGCTGCGCAGTGGTTACCTTAATCGCCCCGGCATTATATTTCTCTGCCACATCGGCAATCTTACGTAGAACTTCCGGCGTAGCTACCCCGGCCGGAATATGCGGAGCGATCGCATACGTCTTCTTGTCCGTCTGCAGGATGGCCCCGGTCGGTTGGGCCTTTGCGGCCGCCTCCGCCGACATTTCTCCCTGGGCAACGGAATTAACCCTTTCCAGCAAGGCCTGGGGATCAACCTTGTGCATTTCAGCAGCCTTGGCTAAAGTCTCATTGACGGAAAAAGGGCACCCCAAACAATGCAAGCCTAATTCTTGCATGGCCTCCGCCGTCTTGGGATTAGCCGCCAGGATATCCTTTAACTTCATCTCCAGTGTGAATCTCATAGCAATCACCTAACCGTGGATAAGCATGGGCAGACAGTGCACGCACACATGCTTTTCTTCTCCTTGATGAACATAAGTAATAACCGGAGTTAACTCACTGGTCGTACCGCAGTGGTTACACTCTACCTCTACACGAACATTCTTATTCTCCGCCATAAACAGACCTCCTTTTCATTTCCCTGTTTCATTCTAGCAAAAACATGCTGGGGTCCGGTGTGACTAACAGCACAACTTATTGTGCTTTTTTCTACATCGCTCTCAGTTTAACCCGAAGCAGCAAAACTATACAATAAAGGAAACTTACTTCAGAAGGGGTTTTAAACCCCTTCTGAAGTCTAGTTGACTTATCCAATCCTTGGATAAGAACTGTACCCAAATCGTAGATTTGGACAGTTCTATATCCAGGGCTTAGCGCCACTTATCTCCCAATTAAGAAGTGGCAGGCTTAGTGGCGGTTAGCAATGGATGAATGCTCAGTTGTTAGGCGCTCCTTCTTGAATCCAGTTTATAATGTTTTGGATCTGTTTTTTGTCCAGCGGAGTTCCTCCGAAAGGCATTTGCGGGGTTACCGTGCCTTCAATGCGCTTCACCAACATCGAAGCACCAGGATTGCCTGGGACAATATTCTTTTGGGTGGCATCGGCGTAAGAATCAAGGGAATAACCGCCGCTATTTCCGTGGCAACCAACGCAATTAGCTTGAAAGATCGGCAAAATATCTTTTCGGAAACTGGGATTTGTGATAACGGTATTCGGGATTGGCTTTGGTACGGTTTGAATTCCTTGATAAGTCAGGTAGATCAAGCCAACAAGTAAGACGCCGGCAATACTGAGAGCGACTGGACGCTTGCTGGGAGCCCTGGACGGATTGCGATCGATCCACGGCAGGGCAAATATCACCACCACAAACACAATGGGGATGACGACCAAAGCGACGACGTCGAGGCTGCCCGGGAAATATTTCAGCAATTGGTAAAGGCCGAAAAAGTACCAGGCGGGAGTGGGGATAAAATGTTCTTTGTTAAGAGGATCAGCCGGGTCTCCCAGACCTTTCGGCAAGACTCCGGCAGCAACCCACAGCGCTATGGCGACTAAAAAGACTAAAGTTATCATCCGGAAAGCGACATTTGGCCAGAACGGGATGGAACGGGTGTCGACATCCTCGCCTCGAAGTTTGGCCTCCGCCAGTTCGTCTGTAGCGGACATGCCCTGACGCAGGACAAAGAAAAAGTGGGGCAGGAATGCCAACAGAATAAGCAGCGGTAACACCAGCATATGGACTGAATAAAAACGGGTTAACGTCGCTCCGGTAACTTCGGTTCCGTTACGCATTAACTGAACCAGGAAATCGCCGATTACCGGTATGTAACCCGGCATCGCAGTCCCGACGGTAGTCGCCCAATAGCCTTCCTGGTCCCACGGGAGCAGGTAGCCGGTGAAAGCCAACCCCAGGGTGGCGATAAGCAGGACGCCGCCCATGATCCAGGTTAATTCGCGTGGCTTTTTGTAAGCAGCCTCATAAAAAACCCGCAACAGGTGCAGCACGATTAGGACGACCATGAAGTTGGCCCCCCACGAATGCAAAGAACGTATATACCCGCCTAGGGCGTCGGATTGCAGGAGTTTGATACTGCTATATGCTTCTGCCGCCGATGGGATATAGACAGTTGCCAACATGATCCCGGTTAGCACTTGATTAATAAAAACGAACAAGGTAGCGAAGCCAAGATAATCCAAAAAGTTGCTGCTTTTTGGCACCGGGTGTTCAAAAGCTGCATCCATTATCTCACTTACATGTAACCGCTCATCAAGCCATTGACCCATTATGCCAACCTCCCTCCGACCAGGACGGAATTATTCTGGATTTGGATGACCCGGCGAGCCAGTGGTCTGGGCGGCGGTCCGCTTTTCACGTTACCGTTAATGTCATAAACCCCGCCATGACATGGGCAGATATACTCGTTCTCGGCCGGCGACCAGTTCACTGCACAGTTAAGATGTTGACAATGGAAATCCAGGGCCAACCATCCATTAAGCCCCATATTGGTTACGTAAACTCCCTGTTCAACCCCTCCATAGGTATATGCGACAAGTCTCGGCATACCCAGTATAAAGTCGTCCACTGTCCCTACTTTCATCAGCGGTTCTGCACCGGCTGGAGGGGGTGTCAGAAATCTGCCTATTAAACCTACATAACCTATGGCCAGGAGTCCGGTTAAAGATCCAACTCCTGTTTTCAAGAAACGTCTTCTTGATAGGTTGTTGCCGTTGTTGTCTTGCATGTTCTTCCCCCCGACGACAAATAATGATCGTGACAGTTGTTAAAAGGGCTAATCTCAGTTCATTTTTCCCATGCCATG
>DAHVVW010000143.1 GCA_027357125.1 Clostridiales bacterium | reverse complement strand
GGATTTCCGCCGCCGTTGGCCTTTGCCCTGCTGCAGTTCGGCCCATTGCGCTTTATAGGTAAACTTGTGGATGTAGATCCAGCCCAAGTGGGTCCAGGCAAAAAGGTGCGGCTGAAAGTGGAACAGCAGGAAGATGGTCGGGTGTTACCTGCATTTACTTTAGCAAATTAAATGAACAAGGAGGCAAGCACATGGCTTACCAGACCAGGGGTCTAACCTTTGAGCAGATGAACGAAGGAGACGAGTTTTTTACTTCATCCCGTACCATCACGGAGGCTGATGTAGTTAGCTTTGCCGGACTCTCCGGTGATTTTAACCCGCTGCACACCGATGAAGAATGGGCCAAGGCCAACACACCGTTTGGCACTAGAATCGCTCATGGAGTCTTGATCCAATCCGTCGCTACGGGCATGGCAAATCAACTCGGTATTTTTGAAGGAACCACTATTGCCGTAATAGAGATGACATCGCGTTTCGTGGGAGCGGTTCGATTTGGTGATACGATCCATACCATCCTAAAAGTGGGAGAGAAGAAGGAAAGCAAAAAAGGCGACCGAGGCATTATCAATATGGGTATCGAGGTACGCAATCAAAAAGAGGAAGCAGTCTTGCAGGGTAACTGGATTATCATGCTAAAACGAAGTTAAGAGGGCTAGCAGAAATAACTGTATCAAGAGTGAGTTGGTTTTTAGGATTATTCAGTGTTAGTGAAACACTTGGTTAATTGAAGGGAGTGGAAAGGAAGATGCGTTTTTCCGATCGAGTAGCATTTGTTACCGGGGCTGGGGGAGGAATCGGGGCTGCTACAGCCAAACGTTTTGCCAGCGAAGGGGCCAGGGTAGTTCTCAACGATGTGGCGACAGAAAACGCGGCCAATGTATTGCGGGAGATTGAAGCAGCCGGTGGCCGAGGTATCTTTGTTGAGGGCAGTGTTACATCCAAGGCCGAGGTCGATGCTATGGTTCAAAAAATCATGAGTACTTTCGGGCAACTTGATATCTTAATTAACAACGCCGGGATTACCAGAGATGCCCTCACCCGCAAAATGAGCGAAGCACAATGGGACCAGGTGCTCGATGTTAACCTGAAAGGGACGTTTCTGTGCGCTCAAGCCGTTTACGGCCCCATGAGTGAAAAGAAATACGGTAAAATTGTTAACACTGCCTCTATTGGTGCCTTGGGCAACCCTGGCCAAGCTAACTATGCTGCTTCAAAGGCTGGTGTCATGGGGTTGACTTACACTCTGGCCCTGGAATATGCCCGTTACAATATTAACGTCAACGCCGTCGCCCCGGGAGCTACCAAAACTCCAATGACCGCCAATATGCCACCGGAAGCTTTAGAAAAGATAATTAGCACTATTCCCTTGCTACGCATGGCTAATCCGGAGGACATTGCCGGGCTGCATGCTTTTTTGGCCAGCGAAGAAGCATCCTATATTACCGGTCAGGTCATTTTTATGGACGGCGGGATAACTGTAGGGCTGTAAATCAGGAGTCGGAAGTCGGAAGTCAGAAGTCAGAAGTCAGAAGTCAGATGCCCAGGACACATTAAGATGACGGAGGCGGGGAATATGGATTTTGCTTTGAGTGAAGAGCAACTAATGATGCGGGACACGGTACGCAAGTTTGTGGAAAAAGAGATAAAGCCTTATGTGGAGGAACTGGACGAAAAGGAAGAATACCCCTGGGATATCATGAAGAAGATATACGAGCAAGGTTTTACCAACCTGAACATTCCGGAAGCCTATGGCGGCTCTGGGATTGACGCTTTGACCGCGCTTATTATTACGGAAGAGATTGCCCGAGGCTGTGCCGCTGTGGCCACCAGTTCCTCCTGCAATTCTCTGGCTACCTATCCCATTCTGTTGGGCGGCAATGAAGAACAGAAACAACGCTTTTTGCGCCCCATTGCGGAAGAAGGTAAATACGCCTCTTTTTGTTTGACAGAGCCGGGAGCAGGTTCAGACGTAGCCGGCATTGCTACAATTGCTCGCAAATCCGGTAACAAGTATATTATTAATGGACGCAAGCAATTTATTACCAGTGCTAATGTGGCCAACTTTCTAACAGTTTTCTGCCGCACCGGTGAGGAAAAAGGGCACAAATCCATCAGTGCTATTGTTGTTGAACGGAATACCCCAGGAGTCAGCATCGGTCGGAAAGAAAAGAAAATGGGTCTGCGTGCTTCCACAACATGTGAAGTGATATTCGAGGATGTAGCGGTCTCGACAGAGAACTTGCTCAGCGAAGAAGGAGCAGGTTTCCGGCTGTCCATGGAAACCCTGGATAAAGCGCGTCCCACTACCGGAGCCATGGCCTTGGGCGTGGCCCAGGCTGCCCTTGAGGCCTCAGTAAATTATGCCAGGGAGCGCGTCCAGTTTGGCAAGCCGATTGCCCAGCAGCAAGCCGTGCAAATGATGTTGGCAGATATGGGAATGAAAGTGGAAACAGCTCGTCTGCTGGTCTATAAAGTAGGGTATCTAATGGCAAATGGCTTGCCGTTCACCAAAGAGTCGGCTATGAGTAAATGCTATGCCGCTGATATAGCCATGGAGGTGACAACGGATGCGGTGCAGATTTTTGGCGGTTACGGCTATACTCGCGACTATCCGGTGGAGAAGTATATGAGAGATGCCAAGATCATGCAGATATATGAAGGCACCAATCAGATTCAGCGCATTGTAATTGCCAAAGAGTTGTTACGCTAGCAGTGCAGGACAAAAGATACTCAAGCTTAATTAAGAACCCCTTGCTACTCAAGGGGTTCTTACCTATAGGAAAGAAATTTTCAGCTGATGACTAACTCCCGCCAGGACTCCCTCTTTTTAAGAGAAGATAAGTGGCACTAAGACCCTGGATAAGTTAAACTAATATCAGAAGGAGATTTGGAGGACATATGCACGAATTAGGTTAAGGACATAGGCGCTCCAAACGAAGGGGAAGGCAAATGATAACGAACAATATTATGGATTCAATTCACGACGGGGTCATTGTGGTAAGCATGGATTCGACCATACTCTATGCCAACCCGGCATACACCCGCTGTTTCGGGGTTCAGGTTGGGAAGGTCTTGGGGCGAAAACTCTCTGAAATTGAGCCTAATTCCCGTGTTCTCGCTGTATTGCGTACCGGAAAGCCCGTTGTTGACGACCACTCCCATGTGGTTTCCGTCGGTATCGACATTGTGGCCAATATCACACCGGTCTTTGAACTGGGAAAGATGACGGGTGCTGTAGCCGTTTTCCGCGATGCAACGGAAGTCATGGCGCTTAAAGATCTTGTTACGAGGTATCACTCAGAACTTTTAGAGCTTCGGACACGGTTGTTGGACGTAGAAGATGTGGTTTGGGACAGTCAGGCCATGCGGCGAGTATCAGAACTGGCCCAACGGGTGGCCATGGTTGATTCCACCGTGCTGATTTCCGGCGAGTCAGGAACAGGAAAAGAGGTAGTGGCCAAGCTGATCCACAGGTTGAGTCAACGCCATGAAGGTCCCATGGTTGCGATTAACTGTGGGGCCATACCGGAAAATCTATTGGAATCTGAACTCTTCGGCTATGAAAAGGGCGCTTTCACTGGGGCTGTCCGGGAAGGCAAGGCGGGGCTGCTGGAGGTCGCTGATAAGGGAACCATTTTGCTGGATGAGATAGGAGAGTTGCCGCTCAGCCTTCAGGTTAAGCTACTCCGGGTGATCCAGGAACTGCGCTTTATGCGCATCGGCGGAGTCAAACAGGTAAAGGTGGATGTGAGGTTCGTAGCTGCTACCAACCGCGACCTCAAGATTATGGTTAAGCAAGGGACTTTCCGTGAGGATTTATTTTACCGGTTAAACGTGGTGCCTATTCACATTCCTCCTTTGCGGGAGCGGAAAAGGGATATAGCCGGCTTGGTCAGAGTTTTCCTTAAAAAATATAATGAGAAGTATCATCGTGAAAAAAGAATTCTTCCGGAAGTGGTGCGCTATTTCGAAACTTCTTACGATTGGCCGGGTAATGTTCGGGAGTTGGAAAACATTGTGGAGCGGATGGTGGTATCCTGTTGCAATGATACAATCCGGCTTGACGACGAGGTCCTTAAGGATTATTTTGACCTACAGGGTGACGAAGACAACCGCGTGATTGTGAGCGGTTTGATGAACCTGAAAAAAGCGCGGGAGCTTGTGGAACGGGAAATAATTCAAAAAGCCGCTCAGGTTTACAGTTCGACTCGTAGTGTTGCAGAAGCTCTGGGAATGGACCACTCAACGATAGCGAGGAAAGCAAAAAAGTTTGGGATCCAATTTCGAGCGAATTAACGCTTTTTGAACCTTAACCCAGATTTCTTATCACGAGGGGTGAACATAGACGGATGTTGCTCACCCAAGGTATTCCCCATAGCCGTGTTGCATAATTGCCACAGGACGAGCACAATTGCAACAGGCTTAGGGTTATCCGATGACTCAGGGATTAAGTCCGTGATTCAATCCAAGAATTCAGAAAGTTTAGAATAAAGCATCTAGCTTGTTGCATTTTAGCAACAGGAATAATAAACAATGTATGGTAAAGCTGGTTCAGGAGTCGGCATGCTTTTTGCTATTAAAACAGGTATAAGCTTCAGAATGATACTAATTGAAGATTGTCGTTATTTTGGGAGGTGTTAAAAAGTGGCCAAACCAGGAGAAGAAAAGTTAAGTTCATTGTTCGCACCCGGGAAGATTGGCAAGTATGAGACGAAGAACCGGGTGAAGTACGGGGCCTGCTGTGTTTCCAATTACAACACGAGGGACGGCTATATTACGGACCGGGAGTTAGCCCGGGACAAAGTAATTGCCGGAACCGGCTGCGGCATTATCACGAACCAGGGCGCTTATTCCGATCCCTTGGGTGAAGGCAAAGCTTATTTCAGGCAAATTGCCCTCTTCGATGACAAGTTTTTGCCGCAGTTTGAAAAGATCGCCGGGTATATTCACGATGAAGGCGGAGTAGCAATTCAGCAGATCCTCCATGCCGGCCGTTACGGCGGCATCGACCTCGGCTACTGCATCCAGCCCTCGGTAGTCCCCCAGACTCTGACGCATTTCCGGCCGCCGCGGGAGATCAGCAAAGAGCAGATTAAAGAAACGATCAAGCAGCATGCCGAGGCTGCCCGCAGATCTGTTAAAGCCGGGTTTGACGGTACAGAAATCACGAGTTTTATGGGCTATTTGCTGGCCAATTTCAACTCCAAATTTACCAACCGCCGTACGGACGAATACGGTGGATCCCTTGAAAACAGAGCCCGCTTCATGCGCGAACTCATCTATGCCATTAAAGAGGCCCAAGGGGATGATCATCCGCTCATTGTCCGCTTAAACGGTGCTGAACTGATGGACAAATGGGGCGGGAACACAGAAGACGAGTGTTTTGAACTCATGCAAATCGCCGGAGATGCCGGAGTGGATATGATCAGCGTTACCGTCGGCTGGCAGGAAGCACCGGTATCCTCGATCGGGCGCGATGTCCCTCCCGGATATTGGAACCGTATGGCGGCCAGAGCCAAGCAGCTCTTGCCGGAGGTACCGATTGCTTTTGGCGTGCGCTTGCCTGATCCGGTGATGGCCAATGAAAATATAGCGAATGGGGAATTTGACTTCTGGGAAGTGTGCCGACCCATGCTTGCTGACCCGGAACTCCTGCATAAAGCGGCTGATGACCGCCTGGATGAAATCAAACGCTGCTTAGGGTGTATGAATTGTCTTTCCAGGCTCTTCCGCGACCTTCCGTATCTGTGCACCAATAATCCCGCTCTGGGCCATGAAGTTGAGCCCGAGTACCACATTACCCCGGCTGTAGTGAAGAAAAAAATCATGGTTGTCGGTGCCGGA
>DAHVVW010000142.1 GCA_027357125.1 Clostridiales bacterium | reverse complement strand
GATTGTTCTTACACCCGGGGTATAGACCAGACGGAATTCCCCTTCAGGAGCATTATCTTTGAGTGGCAGCGGACTGCATTCCGCTTTTTCCACATTGGCAGCATAATCACAAGCCGGGCAATAAACGACGGCAGCTTCGCCTGAGTCAGCCAACACCATAAACTCATGTGTGCCTCCGCTCCCGCCGATAGCCCCGGCATCCGCCTCGACCGGTCGGTAACTAAGTCCGCAGCGGCTAAAGATGCGGCAATAGGCGTCATACATTTTGGTGTAGCTCTCCACCAAACCCGCGTCATCCCGGTCAAACGAGTATAAATCTTTCATGACAAATTCCCGGCCCCGCATCAGGCCAAAGCGCGGACGACGCTCATCGCGGTATTTATTTTGAATCTGATACAGCAAGAGAGGCAATTGTTTGTATGAACGCACCTCGCCACGGACAAGGTCTGTGATCAGTTCTTCATGAGTCGGGCCTAAACAGAATTCGCGCTCGTGCCTGTCCTTAAGACGGAACATCTCCTCGCCGTACAGATCCCAGCGCCCGGTTTCTTTCCACAGCTCAGCCGGTTGGATAATCGGCATGAGAACCTCTTGCCCGCCCTTAGCGTCCATCTCCTCGCGCACGATTTGCTCGATTTTTTTCAGGACTCTAAGACCCAAGGGCAAATAAGTATACACTCCGGCGGCAGCTTTGCGGATGATACCGGCCCGCAGCATCAGCTGGTGGCTGACCACTTCCGCCTCAGCCGGAACTTCTCTCAAAGTAGGGTTCAACAATTGGCTTACACGCATCATATTCCATTCCTTTCAAGATAAGTCTGAAAAACTATTACGAGCTTTGATGCTTACGCACATACTGCTCAATTTCCTGTAAGAGTGCGGGTAGAAGTTCCTCTTCCGGCAGGCGCGCGACGATTTCTCCTTTACGGAACAGTAACCCCATCCCTTTGCCGCCGGCGATCCCAAAGTCAGCCTCCCGGGCCTCGCCCGGCCCGTTGACCGCGCAGCCCATTACGGCAACTTTTAACGGTTTCTCCAAAGTCGGGAGCTGGGACAGCTTGTCCTCGACTTGTTCAGCTAAAAGCGCCAAATCCACTTGCGTCCGACCACAAGTCGGGCAACTGATAAGGTCCACGCCCCGTTGTCTGAGCCCAAGAACGCGCAAAACCTCTAACGCGACCGGGATTTCTTTTACCGGGTCCCCGGTAAGGGAAACCCTGATCGTATCCCCGATCCCTTCAGCTAACAAGGTGCCAATTCCGACCGCTGACTTAATGACCCCTGAACGCACAGTACCCGCTTCCGTTACCCCCACATGAAGGGGATAGTCCACACGTTCAGAAATGCTGCGGTACGCTTCCAGCATTAACGGCACCTGAGAAGACTTAAGGGACACCTTAATTTTGTCATATCCTTCATCCTCAAGCAAGGAAATATGTCGAAGAGCGCTCTCTACCATTCCTTCTGCCGTTGGCTCGCCATATCTCTCTAAGAGGTCTTTCTCCAAGGACCCGGCATTGACCCCGATCCGAATCGGGATCTGCCGTTCTTTCACCGCCCGCACAACCTCCCGCACCTTCCAGCGCTCCCCAATGTTGCCCGGGTTGAGGCGCAAGCCGTGAATTCCTTGCTCAATGGCTATTAAAGCCAGGCGGTAATCGAAATGGATGTCGGCAATAACCGGGAGCGGGCTTTCCCTCACAAGCTCTCCAATAGAGTTAGCAGCATCTTCGTTGAGCACGGCCACCCGCACCAGCTCACACCCGGCTTCGGCCAGAGCGCGAATCTGCGCTAAAGTAGCCTGCGTGTCACGCGTGTCTGTATTCGTCATGGACTGCACCACAACGGGAGCCCCGCCCCCGATCGTGACCGAGCCTACCTGTACCGGTTTCGTATTTCTTCGCAAAAGCACGGCCTCCCCACAAACAGATGTTAGAAGTCACACCCCCATGCCGCTTTCATCACCAACAAAGAATCATAACAGGCAAGATTCCTTGCAGAGCGAACCGTTCCGAGCAGAGACGTAAGTCTCCAGTGGAGAGTTACGCTAAAGCCGCCGACCCAAAAGCCTTCAACACGGCTGAGGAATCGTCGTGAGCGCTGTCGACGAAGCGTTAAGCCGCGCCACACGTGAGTCCACAGTGCGGACTCACGCCACTTGCGCCCGAAAGGGCATTAGCAAGTGGATTCCTCTGCCAATTACCCAGAGGTTTGGCGCGGTAGCAGAGTCGACAAGCTCAATCCTACGGCGAACAGCTTCACGCTGTTCGAGCATCCGGCGCGTGGTGCGATACAGTCCGGTGGACTGTATCGGCAAGGAATCTTGCCGACTATCTTCAAATCTAACCTTATCCCGCTTTCACAAAAAGGTTCAGGATATCCCGATAAGTAATCGCGATCATCAAGGCTAACAGCAGGACAAACCCTACAAGATGAATCAAGTTCTCTTTTTCCGGGTTCAGGGGCTTGCGCCGTAGACCTTCGATTACGAGAAAGACCAGACGGCTGCCATCCAACGCTGGGATGGGAAAAAGGTTTAAGAGTCCGAGCTGGATGCTTAAGACCCCTGTTAAACCCAAAAGGTTGGAAAACCCTGCTTGGGCCCCTTCCCCGATTGCTTTAGCAATTGCCACCGGCCCGCCGACATCTGCGGGTATCTGGCGTGTGACCATTTGCGTCAGCGTCACAACGATAAACTTGGTAAATTCTATTGTCCTCGCAAAGCCAAAGCGAAAGGTCTGAAGAATGGGCACCCGCTCATACACGATCTCCGGGCCAATTCCAATCATCCCATACCCGGTCTGAGCATCTTTTTCCGTTGTCAGTTTAAGGGTCTGGGTTTGCCCCTGCCGCTCCACTGTGAGTACAAGAGCCTGATTCGGTTTAGCATGAATTACTTCAGTAAGAGTATTCCAATCCGATGTGGGAGTATTGTCAACGGCAACAATCCTATCCCCTGCCAGGAGCCCGGCTGTGACCGCCGGTTTGCCCTCGGCCAAAGACCCGATGGCGTTCCCCTGGGCCTGCGCCGGGATCCCTAAGTAAGCAAAAACAGCGACAAAGAGAACGATGGCTAAGATAAAATTCATAATAGGCCCGGCAACAATAACAGCCATGCGCTTCCACACCGGTTTATTCATATAACTGAATGGATCATCGGACGAACCGATTGTTGCCTGCCCATTCTCGTCCGGTTCCGGGTCCATGCCATATAACCTTACAAACCCGCCCAGGGGAATGAGACGTATAGCATAAAACGTTTCCTTACCTTTGTAGCCCACAAGCTTAGGCCCGAATCCGAAACTAAACTCCAGAACCCTGATCCCGGCCCATTTGGCGACCAGGAAATGCCCCAGTTCGTGCACCATAACCAGGAGACCGAACACAAACACAATCGCTAAAGCAGTCATACAAGCATCCCCCTCATTTTACCCGAAATCCCAAATTAATTTGCCCGTTCCATATTTTGACCCATTAACGGGAGAGCACTTCCTGTGTCCGGGCACGGGCCCAGGCGTCAGCTTCCAATATAGTTTCCAGATTAGGAGAGTCTAAGACTTTATGCTCGGCACACACGGAGCTGACCGATTCATAGATTCCCGGAAAACTACACTTGCCTTCCAGGAAAGCATGAACTGCAACTTCATTCGCTGCATTCATCACTGCCGGCAGAGTTCCCCTGCGCTTCCCTGCTTCGTACGCCAAAACCAGCGCCGGAAACGTGCTCAAGTCAGGTTCGAGAAAAGTTAAGTTTTTACCGACCAAATCCAGGCGCTCAAGCGCATTTTCCCAGCGTTCCGGATAACTTAAGGCGTACTGGATTGGCAGACGCATGTCAGGCCTCCCCAACTGAGCTAAGACCGAACCATCCTTATATTGCACCATGGAGTGAATAATACTCTGGGGGTGAATCACGACTTCGATCTCATTGTAATCGACTCCGAATAAATAATGGGCTTCGATCACTTCCAGCCCCTTGTTCATGAGCGTGGCTGAATCGATCGTTATTTTTGCCCCCATATCCCAATTGGGATGGCGCAGAGCATCCTCTGCCCTAACCTGAGCGAGTTGCTCCTGTCTCCAGCCACGAAAAGGCCCGCCGGAGGCAGTGAGAATTATCTTCTCCACACTTCCGGGGTTATCCTCCAAACACTGGAAAACGGCCGAATGTTCACTGTCCACCGGCAGCAGGCGGGTACCACTTCTAGCTACTGCCGCCATTACCAATTCCCCGCCGGCGACCAAGGTCTCCTTGTTGGCCAAAGCTACGGTCTTCTTAGCGTCCAAAGCTTTCAGTGTCGGTTCGAGCCCGATTCTTCCGCTTAAGGCGTTTAGCACTGTATCTGCTTCTGGGGCTGAAACTGCTGCCAGCAGCCCTTGCATTCCCTGTTCAACTTTAACCGGGAGGTCGGAAAGAAGTCCTTTAAGCTCACGGGCTCCCTGTTCATCCATCATCACAGCCAAAGCCGGTCTAAAAATACGCACCTGTGCTTCCAGCGCCCTTACATTCTTGCCTGCAGCCAGGGCATGCACTTGCAATTTATCAGGATTAGACTTAACAATATCTAAAGTCTGGCACCCGATCGAGCCTGTGGAACCAAGTATGGACAGTGTTTTCATCATTAACTACCTCGTTAGCATCTCAGTATCATAATCACTGTTAGCACCTTCCAAATGTGCAATGTGCTGTATTAAAATGAACAGCGTTTCTCTAATTTAATCCCTGGGCCCTTTGAAAGCCCCGGCCTTGCGCACGGCTTCATACACTATAATGAGGGCTGGCCCCAGCAACAGTCCCACCCCGCCCAGGAGTTTAAGTCCGGCATACATCGAAATCAGGGTAGGCAGGGGGTGAAGCCCGATGTTATGGGAAAGAATCTTGGGCTCAAGGGATTGGCGGACTACTACAGCAATGACCCAGATTAAGAGCACCTTAAGCCCTTGGCCGGTTGCTCCCATTATAAATAAGCTAAGGCTCCAAGGCACAAACAATACTCCCGTGCCTACAATAGGTAGAATATCCAGAATTCCGGCCAAAACTCCCAAAGTAAATGCATAGCGGTTCCCGATCAGCAACAGCCCGATAATCGTAATAAGTGCGGTCACAGATACCAGGATGGCTTCTGCGCGCACGAACCCGACGATTGCCGTCCCCAGGTCTTGGCTGATAGCATGGGCACTGGTATGCCACCGCCGGGGGAAGAGGGACTGGATAAACTTTTTGACTCCCGGATAACTCGAACTTACCAAAAGAGTAGCAACAATAGACACCACCATCACAATGAAAACTCCGGGGAGCGCGGCCAGAAAGTTAAGGATCCAAACACTCGCAATGCGGGCCCAGCTCTGGATGGAGTGCAAAATACTTTGGGCCGAGTCGTAAAGAGTAGTCTGCACCTGAGGATTGACCCGTACAAATTTTTCGATTTGATCCACTTGGCTTTGAATAAAAGAAGCCAGGTATTCGTAATTAGGAAGGATTGCCGAGAGCTCGGAAAGCTCAGTATAAAGCCTGGCCACAATTAAAAACAAGATAAGGCCAATAAAAATAAGACTTAAGACCAAAGTAACCACTGAAGCATAGGAGCGGCGCACATGCAGCACCCTCATCAAAGTGATTACCGCCGGTTCCAACAGGAAGGCCAACACAAAGGCTAACAGGAATGGCAAAAAAGCGGCCACCGCCGTGCCTAAGACTTGCCCGAACACGGGCAGAAACTCCTGAAATATGTAAGTAAACAGCTTTAACAGAAGGAGGATACTGGCTATTACCGCCAGCCTGTTTAAGTTCTGCCCTAAGCCGTGTTCTCGCAGCAAGCGCACATTTTTCACCTCAGTATTTGAAAATCACTAGGAAATA
>DAHVVW010000141.1 GCA_027357125.1 Clostridiales bacterium | reverse complement strand
AACGCTCATGTCTCCTTATGATTTTACCATTATTAAAGCACTCCTTCAAGCCCTCTCATCATAGTCCTGTCCTCTTAAATCGTTAAGGGTTGAGAAAATTCCGGCTACAGGGTATGATCTGAACAAGAGGAGGTTGAAATCATGGCCAGATTACCGTTGTTAGACATCGAGAAAATGCCGGAAAAGACCCGGGAGATGATCAGCGGGGGCAAGTCCGAAATGAAAGGGCTAAACATCAACCGCATGGTTGCCCATGCGGAAAAAAGCGCCCGCCACTTTATGCGGCTGGGCAACTCCTTGCTCACTCAAGCGAAGTTGGACAGCCGCCTGCGCGAGCTGTCAATCCTGAGGATAGCGACCCTTTGTGATTCCCGCTATGAATGGTACCAGCATGAAATCCTCGCCCGGAAGATCGGAATTCCTGACGGGCAAATCGCAGCCGTGAAGCTTGGCCCAGACAGGTCGGAATTCAGTGGATTGGAGCAGGCGGTACTCAAGTACACCGACGAAGTAACCCTGAAGGTCAAGTCTTCGGATGAAACTTTCAACACCCTGGCTCAAGTATTAAGCCATCAGGAATTGGTTGAACTTACCTTGACGATCGGCTTCTACAACCTGGTGGCACGCATCCTCGAAAACACCGAGGTTGAAATCGAAAGTTAATCTTAAGAAAATTATTGCCAGCAGTCACCAACCGGCTTCCTCGGCATATTTTGTACTATCCCGTGTTACCCAAAATATGGAAGGAGGAAAAGTAATGTCCTTTGGAGCAGGTGGCGGAGGATACGGCTTGTCAACCGGAATCGCAATTGTGGTGGTTATAATTCTTTTGTTAATCGCTTTAGGAATCGTGTTCTAAGTACTAGTAGATCTCATACACGAAAACTGTCAAAAAGGAGGATCCTATTATGTACGGATATGGTTACGGCGGTGTTGGCGTCGGTGCCGGCATCATTGCCATTGCGATTCTGATCTTGATCGCCCTGGGCGTTATCTTCTAATAAAACAGCTTCTAGCACTCTGGTGGGGGTCCCGACGGGACTCCCGCCTATTGTTTATTGAACGCTTAACTGTAAGCCCCTTAGTCCGATTGGGAATCGGGGTAGGATTCTTAGGAGCTTACACAACTTTTTCGACCTTTGGCTATGAAGTTATTACCTTGCTGCAAGGGGGCAGCCTGCTTACGGCAGCCTTATACACCGCGAGCAGTATCTTCGTTGGATTTACCGGAGTTGCCCTGGGAGTTGGGCTGGCCCGTTTGATCTAAGTACCCTTGTTCTTTGAGCCAGGTTACCAGGTGTTGGTAGAGTGGTTTGTTGCGGTAGCGCTCACGCTCACCGACATAAACTTTAAGCAGTTTAGCTTTGCCGATCAACCAAGAGACCTCCTTCTGTTCGCAAGCCCTCTCCGAGTTCGCGAGTGATCTTAAACCCTTGGATGAGCTGGGGTTTGGACAACAACAAGAGATGGCTTTTAATTAGTTACGTTTCTCTATTGATACCGATACCTTCCAGGGGTATAATAAAACAAAAATATCAAATCCAAACTAACGAGAAGGACTGAATAAATGAACAAATCAATACATCAAGCGGTTTTATTTTGTTGGCTGGTCTTGGTTTCTATGTTCTTTCTGAAATTATGGTATACGATTCTGTGGGTGATTTTGTTTGCTATCGTCATGACTTTTACCCAGAGGAAAAGAAGTTATTGCGCCAATGTTTGTCCCATAGGGTATATCCAGGATAGAATGCATAAACCAAGAGAAACCGGATACAAAAAGGTTAATCCTCCCTCTCTCTTGCGAAAGGTTATCTTCCTACTTTTTTGGTCTTATCTCATTGTCAGCATAGCCCTTTTCTACAACCGAACTGATCTACTGTGGGCGAACATGCTGCAACTTATGCTTTTTAGCCTTTTGACCGCGCTTTTGTTACAGCACTTTTATCGCAAACGATTTTGGTGCAGCTTTGTTTGCCCCGTTGGGACTGTGCTAAAAGGAATTGTTAAGTTCAGGTATAGGCAAACATAAATGGGGGAAAACATGGCTGTGCACGAAGCACGTCCGCTGAGATTGGATTCCCAGTTGGGCGATTTATTTGAAACTTTAGAACCGAATTAGGAGTAGTCCTGGTAGATACGCCGGGATCTAATTCCATCAATGCCCGCCATACCAATGTTTCCTTTGACTATATCAAAAATGCGGATGCTGTTCTGTTCGTAGCTGGGACAAACTGCAAGCCTCCCCGCTTTGGACAGGAGCCTTGCTGACTCCGGACTTAAACTACTGGGTTGAGGGACAAGGGCGCACTAAAATGCGGGAAGCACTCATAAAAAGTTTGCAGCCCCAAGTGCAAACTTGGCTTGACAACCATCGTGCTGCCTTCAAAGACATATGGCAGGCTGTCTTTGAACTCGAAAGCCAAAAACTTAAAAAAGAAATCCCTAGCGAAATATCCGGGTATTACTCCGGCTTAGCTTTAGCTCTGGGGAGCGCTTATGGAATCAATGACTTGGAACGCGTTCAGATGGAAATAGGCAACCTTGGCTAAATTCAAGATTCCATTAATTCTAAGAGTTTTTCTAACTTCTCACTCTTGCGGGCCATAACCTCTTCTTGGCTGGTGCCGCTCCAATCAAACAGTCCCTGGCCGCTTTTAAGGCCGAGCATACCGCTTGCAACCTTTTCTTTAAGGATGGTGGGCGGTTCTTTGCTGTCTTCGAGGTCCGGGTAAAGATACTCCGCGATATTCAAGGCTATGTCCAAACCATTGAGATCCCGCTGTTCTAAGGGGCCGGTGTGGAGAAAGCGCAAACCCAAAGTATAGCGGACCACATCGTCAATATCTCTGGCGCTTGCTACTCCTCTATCCAGCATAAACAAGGCTTCCCTGGCAATGGCATGCTGCAGCCTGTTCCCGATAAAACCGGGGATGTCTTTGTTCACAACCACCGGCTTTTTCTTGAGCAAGCGCAGCAAATCAACCGTCGTATCTACGGCCTCTTGCTCTGAGTACTCACTTCTAACCACTTCCACCAACGGCATTATGTCAGCAGGCATGTAAAAATGTGTACCTACCACCCTTGCGGGGTGATTTAGATCTGCAGCAATCGAAGTGATAGGCAAGCCGGAAGTGTTAGACGCCAAGGTGACCTCAGGCGGGCAGAGCACATCTAGTCTTTGGAATATTTCCTTTTTCAAGTCCAGGTTTTCCGGTACGGCTTCGATCACAAAATCCGCACCGGCTACTCCATCGGCTAGGGATAAAAATGTATGTAAGCCGGATATGACTGTTGCCTCAAGACCCGGGCCAGGAGTATCTTCAGCTCTAATCTGAGCACTAAGGATCTTTTTAATTTTATCTTGTGCGTCCCTCAGAATTGATTCCGTGGTATCAATAAGGTTTACACCCAATCCGCCCCGCAAACTGATCGCGGCAATGGAATGCCCCATCGTACCGGCCCCTATCACCGTCACCCTCTTGATTTCAGCCATCAGCTGCCCTCCTCTTTTATTTCAGCTTATTAACCTCTGTTCAATTTGCTGGTTCGAGCATGTCCTAATTATCTCCTTTATATGACAGGAACTTCTTTATGACAGAAACGTCGAATGTTAAACCTGCTGCTTAAGCCCCAAAATCTGTCTGGCTTCATCAGGGGTAGCGATGTCACGTCCGAGCATCCTCGCTATTTTCACAATTCTCTCAACCTGCTGGGCATTGGTCCCCAAAACGCCGCGGCTGTAGTAAATGTTATCCTCAATTCCGACTCTGACGTTGCCGCCCAACAGAATTGCCATGGTGGACAGCCGCACATGAGGCTCGCCGATGATTGAAACATTCCAACGCGCGTTTGAGGGCAAGCTTTCCATTAAAAAAAATAAGTTTTTCGGAGTAGCCGACAGAGCACCTTTCACGTTCAGAACAAAGTTGAAATAAAGCGGACCCTTTAACAGTCCCTTTTGGGCCAGCACAATTCCGTTATTAATCATAGCTGCGTCGAAAACTTCCAGTTCCGGCTTAATATTGTTGTCGAACATTTTCTTAGCCAAGGCTTCAACCAAGTCAGGAGCGTTATCATAGACCCGGTTGGGGAAATTCGTGGAGCCGGTCGTGAGACTGCCCATTTCCGGGAGCAAATCCAAGGCCTCTCCTCGTTGCAGGCCGGAGCCCGCGCGCCCTCCCGTGGAAATTTGAGTGATCATGGGGCAATTTTTGATTTTGAACTGATCAAGGATCTCCGCGAAAACCTCCTTGCGATGCGTGGGTTTGCCCTCTTTATCACGGGCATGAAAGTGAACTGCAGCTGAACCTGCATTCCAGCAGTCGTAGGCATCCTGGGCAATTTCTTTAGGAGTAATCGGAACATACGGCGTTTGTTCCCTAGTGGGTACGTTTCCAGTGGGTGCTACGGTAATAATGAGTTTTTCCATCGATATCACCTCGTCCGACTAATTTTTCGCGCAATTTTACTACGAATCGACAAAATCTGACTCTCTTCAGAATATTTCCAACATTTTAATTGTAACATAAGTAACCGTGGATAGACTAAATATCCACGGCCCTCCTACATTATTTAATTTTGCAAAGAGGACTAACTGTACATCTCTTCCAGCAAGGCTTTCAGGTTCTCATCTTCCAAATAGTCATCATAAGACATTTGGCGATCTAACAAGCCTTTGGGGGTAAATTCGATAATTCGGTTGGCAATCGTCTGCACAAACTGGTGATCCTGTGAGACAAAGAACATCGTGCCGTTAAAATTCATCAAACCATTGTTCAGGGCTGTGATTGCCTCCAGATCCAAGTGGTTTGTCGGCTCATCCAACAAGAGCACATTGGCACCGCTCAGCATCATGCGAGACAGCATGCAGCGAACTTTTTCCCCACCGGAAAGGACGTTAGCCGGTTTCTGGGTTTCATCCCCCGAGAAAAGCATGCGTCCGAGAAAACCTCTGACAAAGGATTCATCCTGGTCTTTCGAGAATTGCCTGAGCCAGTCAACTAGGTTAAGCTCTGTTTCAAAATAAGCGGAATTATCTTTGGGCAGATAAGCTTGTGAAGTCGTTACTCCCCAGGTAAACGTGCCCTGATCCGGTTCGGTTTCGCCCATTAATATCTTAAATAAGGTCGTTTTAGCCAGACTATCGGGACCCACGAAAGCGATCTTGTCTCCTTTATTCACGGTAAAGGAGATGTTATCCAGAACTTTCTCTCCTAAAGTGGTGGCACTTAAGTTTTCAACCGTCAAGAGCTGGTTGCCCGCCTCCCGGTCCGGAGTAAAGGCGATATACGGATATTTACGGGAAGAAGGCTTGATATCGTCCAGAGTGAGCTTCTCCAAAAGCTTCTTACGGGAAGTCGCTTGTTTAGCCTTAGATGCGTTGGAGCTGAAGCGCTGAATAAACTTCTGCAAATCCGCTATTTTGTCTTCTTTTTTCTTGTTGGCATCTCTCATCATCTTGAGCGCCAGTTGGCTGGATTCATACCAAAAATCATAATTGCCGACGTACATTTGGATTTTGCCAAAATCAATGTCTGCAATGTGCGTGCACACTTTATTTAGGAAATGGCGGTCATGGGAGACCACAATCACTGTGCTTTCAAAGTTATATAAGAAGTTTTCCAACCAAGCAACGGATTGAAGATCAAGATGGTTGGTGGGCTCATCAAGTAGTAAAATGTTGGGGTTGCCAAAGAGAGCCTGGGCCAGGAGCACCCGAACCTTTTGATTCCCGTCCAATTCTTCCATCAGTTTTTCATGGAGCTCTTTCGGAATCCCTAGTCCCATTAAGAGTTCCGCAGCCTCAGCTTCTGCCTGCCAACCATTCAAATCAGCGAATTCCCCCTCGAGTTCGGAGGCCTTCAT
>DAHVVW010000140.1 GCA_027357125.1 Clostridiales bacterium | reverse complement strand
GCCGGCTATCACTGCGGAAAAGGACGCACTATAGGCTGAGTTAAGAAAGCAACCGATTACCGGACTGCTCCCGGAAAAATCATACGCAACCGAATCCCCTTCAATGGTCATTTTAACCCTGATCGGAACCAAGCCCTCTTCCTGTTCCGGATCCATATCAATATAATCCACCGTTTCCCAGGTTCCGTCCGGAAGGGCACTGATCTTGGCCCTGGCCACCCTTTCCACATAATCATGGCATTCTTTGAAAGCCAATAAGACAGTGTCCTTACCGTACTTATCCATCAAATTAATCAGTATTTGTTCACCTACTCTGGTCGCTTCCGCTTGCGCTCTCAAATCTCCCAACCTGTCTTCAGCCATCCGCATATTGGCAACCAGGAGGTTAGCAACATCGCGCAAGTAACGCCCTTTGTCCCAAACCCTTGTCGGTGGGATGCGCATGCCCTCGCCATAATGCTCCGTTGCAGTAATATCAAAAGAGCCAGGCACTGAACCGCCCACATCTGCCCAGTGTCCATTTGAAAGCATAAAGGAAACCAACTCACCCTGATAAAAAACCGGTCGAATGATGCGCGTGTCATTAAAGTGAGTTCCTCCCACATAGGGGTCGTTCATAATGAAGACATCCCCAGGGTTGATATCATCTTTGAACGTATCGATCACGGCTTTGGCAGTCAAATGCAACGTTCCTACATGTACCGCCACATCCTGGCTGCCTTGCATAACCGTATCTCCATTAACATCACACATGCCGGAACTGAAATCACGGGCGTAGATAACAAACGAATAACAGGTGCGCAGGATTTGCTCAGACATTTGGTCAACTAAGTTAATAAAACCATTTTTCAAAACTTCAAAAGTTACCGGGTCTAAATGGCTCGTTTGCGACATGTTTATCTCCTCCCCTCTCCGATTTGCATGATGATATTCAAATATTCGTCTATTTCAGCCTTCACACCCGGTGGGACAACCACTGTGGAGTCAAGCTGTTCGACAATGGCGGGACCGATAAAGTTAGCACCCGCAGGTAGAAGCTCGCGGTTATAAATCTTGCTCTCGACGAACCCGCCCGCTTCCTCGAAGTAAACCTGTCTTATCCCACTAAAAGCTTGTTCCGCATCCCCGTCTTTGGGATATTTAGGCAGATTGGGTTTTGGAACCAGACCCACAGCCGTAACACGCAAGACATACATTTGCACGTCTTGTTCCTTGCTCGACCAGGCATATTCGCGTTGGTGCTCACTATGGAATGTCTCCAAGGTTTGCTCCAGGGAAGAAATGGGGTTGGCAACAGGTACTGTTAAAGAACGCCACTGACCTGCATAACGCATATCAGCAAAGCGCAGGAATTGCATATTCTCCGGGGGCGTGCCTTCTGCCTCTAAAAGTGTCCTGCCTTCCCGTTCAAGCTCGGCATACACTTTCTCCAAATCATCGATGCTGACCGTCTTAGCATCGACAAGATACGTCTTGGAGAGGTCATGGCGCACATCGACCAAGAGGCAACCCATGGCTGACGTGATACCCGGATAGCGGGGTACGATAACGGTGGGAATCTCCATCTCCCTGGCCAGGTAAGCAGCATGCAGCGAGCCCCCTCCACCAAAAGCTACCAGGGCAAACTCACGGGGATCATACCCGCGGCGGATGGAAATTAGTTTAATCGCATCACACATGTTGGCATTAGCTACTTTGACGATGGCATTGGCCGCTTCCACCATACTGTAATTAAAGCGGTCAGCGATTTTTTCCTGAATGGCTTTTTCTGCTGCCTCTTTATCGATTGTCATGTCACCGGCCAAGAGCTTAGTGCCGAGACGCCCCATTACCAGATTGGCATCCGTGTTGGTGGGTTCAGTGCCCCCTTTTAAGTAACAGGCCGGTCCGGGATCAGCTCCGGCGCTCTGAGGCCCGTTGCGCATTGATCCCCCTTCATCAACCCAGGCTATGCTGCCCCCGCCTGCGCCAATGGTCAAGACTTCAATGCTCGGGAACATAATCGGATACCCGTATTCAATATCCCATTCCTTGGTTACCCTTACCTGTCCGTTATACATCAGGGAAATATCCGTGCTGGTTCCGCCCATATCGAGGCCGATCGCATTCTCATACCCGCACAGCTTTGCGATATGAGCGCTGGCAATCGCCCCGGCGGCAATGCCAGAGCTGGCAATGCGGGCTGCATAATTAACAACTGTTTCCGCCGTCATCACGCCCCCGCCGGAATGCAAGACCAGAACGTCCCTTTTATACCCCATGTCACCTAGCCGAGTCGTGAGTTCTCTCAGATATTGTCCTACCACAGGCCCTAATACCGCGTTGGCCACGGTCGTGCTGAATCTTTCGTGTTCGAAGATTTCCGGCAGAATCTCACTTGAGGCACAGATGAATACCCCTGGCAGTTCTTCTTCCAGGATTTCCTTCATGCGGTGTTCATGAATGCCATTAATATACGAGTTAATAAAGCAGACAGCGACTGCTTTCACATCTTTCTTTCTTAATAACCGGGCAATCTTTCTTGCTTCCTCTTCATTCAAAGGTTTAACGATCTTGCCGGTAGCGTCAATTCTTTCTGCTACCTCTAACCTATCGCGGCGGCGCACATGGGGGGGAGCAACATCTTTATAGGCGTCCCACAAATCTTCCTTGGTGGAACGGCGGATCTCAATAACATCGCGAAATCCCTTGGTATTGACCATTCCCGCCAGCGGCAGATTGCGGGTAATCAAGGCATTAGTGCCCACTGTGGTACCATGAGAAAATAAAGTGACCTCGGATAATGGTATCCCCGCTTTCTCCACCCCGTTTACTATCGCCAATGCTGGGTTAGACGGGATCGATGGTACTTTTGTCACCTGAATTTCACCCGTTTGCTCTTCGAAAATAAAGACGTCTGTGTTGGTTCCGCCGACATCAACTGCGACCCTGTACTTAGCCACTGTTCAATCCCTCCTCAATAATTAAAAATAAGATCGGTCATTTGGAACATTTAAATATTTCTATTCAAAATTTTCAGATTACCGGCTGCCAATTAACTCTAGCAAATCTCATACCAATAGAGTTTGTGCTCGAAAATCCAAAATTATATTGTGTTTCTTGACTTCGACTGGATAGGAATAAGTCATTAATGACTTAGTAAGTAATTCATGACTGATTCAACTTTGACTTACTGCTTATATGCCAGACGAGATTTCAACAATTCAGTATCAATTTCAGAAGAAAATAACAGGATAAATAGATTGATTTGCCGAAATATATTGTCAAGTCAAAGAACTCGAAAGGGGGAACACCAAATTTGAAAGTCCGAGACTTGATGAGTATGGAGTTCCCTCTATTAATTCCTCAACAATCTATTATCTTAGCCTTAAGCCTGTTAGCTGACTGGGAAGTTTCTGCGGCACCGGTCCTAGACCGTTTCGGTAATATCGGAGTTTTCATGATTAATGGACAAGTACTAAAGTATATTTTGAACGAACGCGATAAGAATCCCCACCTTTTAGTCAAAGATTTTATGAGTATTGGTATCCCGGTTGCAAGGGAAGAACAGACAATAGCTAGTATTCCCGTGTCCTTTAGCCCGGTAATACCGGTAATAAATGATAAAGAACGCCTATCTGGCGTTCTGTGGGTTCAAAGGCTCGCTTCGTATAGATTGGACCAGGCACAATTCTCCGGAAACGAAATTTCAAATGATGAGTTAAACACGATCATGCAAAGCGTTCACGATGGAATCGTGATCGCGGACGAAATCGGCAAAGAGTATGTGGCAACTGCCATCCCTGTATTTAATCAAGATGGAGACATCCAAAGGGTAGTGACTAATATTAGAGATATCACAGAATTGGTCGAACTAAAGGACGCTCTGGAAGACACTAAAGTGCAAGCAGCGGAATTTTCTTCGAATCTGGCTCTTGTACGTACCCAGCACATGCTTGAACATGGTATTGTCAGCAAAAGCCCGCAGATGCTTCAGATCATCGATTTAGCCTCCAAAATGGCCCAATTTGATGCCACGGTTTTAATCTTAGGAGAATCAGGCGTTGGCAAAGAACTTATAGCCAAACTCATTCATAGTGCCAGCACGCGCAATAAAAAAGGAGAGTTTATCAAAGTTAACTGTGGCGCTATTCCCCGCGAATTGCTGGAATCCGAGTTTTTCGGATATGAACCGGGTGCCTTTACCGGTGCTAGAAAAGAAGGGAAACCGGGCTATTTCGAATTAGCTCATACAGGAACGCTTTTTTTGGATGAAATCGGAGAGCTTCCATTAGATTTGCAGGTGAAGCTATTGCGTGTGATTCAGGAACACGAGTTGGTAAGACTGGGAGACACCAAACCCAAGAAAATAGATGTTAGAATTATTGCTGCTACAAACAGGGAATTGGAGCAGATGGTGGCCCAAGGGACTTTCCGCGAGGACTTGTTTTATCGGCTTAACGTATTGCCTATTCAAATACCGCCTTTAAGGTCGCGGCCCGAAGATATCCCGGCACTACTTACGGCCTTCTTAGAGAAGTACTCCCGCAAATATGGAAGCGGCAAGATGTTTACTGGGGATAGCCTAGCGCTTCTTTGTCGGTATAACTGGCCCGGAAACGTCAGGGAACTAGAAAATGTCGTAGAAAGATTGGTGATAACCGCTGATGATCATGTTATTTTGCCGCAGCACTTACCTATTCAAGTACTCAAACGTGAACAATCCGCTTCCGTAAACAACCAAGTGCTTGCTGACCACAAATTTGAACATGACAGTGAAATGAGAACCTTGCAAGAGGTTATGGATCAAGTAGAAAAAGAGATGATTATTAAAGCTCTCACTATTTACGGAAGCACCTACCGTGCGGCCAAAGTGCTGGGAGTAAGCCAATCTACCATCGTCAGAAAGGCCAAAAAGTATCACCAGAAAACTGAGCGCTTCTGGCATGAGGATGAATAAAAACGGGGTGAATGATCTTGGGAATCAGAATAGGAATTGACATCGGCGGCACATTCACAGATTTAGTCGCAACAAATGAAGACACCGGGGAGGTTGTGTCAGTCAAAACACACTCTACCCCTAGCAATCCTGCGCTCGGAGTCATGGAAGCCCTTCGCGAATCAGGGGTCAGTCCGAAAGATATTACTTACTTCGTTCATGGCAGCACCCTGGGACTTAACAGCTTAGTGGAGCACAAGCAAGAAAACGTGGGTTTAATTTGTACGAAGGGTTTTCGCGATACCTTGGAAATCAGAAGAGTATGGCGGGAGAAACTATTTGACACAACTTGGGAAAGACCTGAATCTTTAATTCCCCGAAAATTGCGTCGGGGAATAAGTGAAAGAGCTGATTGGCAAGGAAACGTCCTCATCCCGCTCAATGAAGATGAGGTAAGCGAAACTGTCCGTTATTTCAAAGCGCAAGGAGTACATTCTTACGCTGTAAGCTTCCTTTTCTCATTTCTCAACCCCGGCCATGAACGCAGGGTGAGAGAGCTAATTCTGGAACAACACCCGGAAGCATTCATTTCCCTCTCGTGCGAGGTCCTGCCAGAAATCCGGGAATACGAACGGACCAGTACCACCGTACTAAATGCAATTCTCAAACCCATTATGTTCAACTATATCGGGAATTTGCGCCAGTGCTTAGAAGAGATGGGTATTAAGGCACCCTTGCGTATTCTGAAAGTAAACGGCGGGGTAGTGAATGCTGAATCCATCCTGGAAAAACCCGTAGAGGCATTTGCCTCCGGTCCTGCCGGAGGAGTAATGGGAGCTGCTTATTTTGGCCTCCAAATGCAAGTACCAAATCTAATAACCCTGGACATGGGAGGCACAACCACCGATGTGAGCGTGATTCAAAATTACCAGCCCCTCTTTGCTATGGAAAAAGATATTGCCTGGAACATTCCTGTACGGGGTTCAATGT
>DAHVVW010000013.1 GCA_027357125.1 Clostridiales bacterium | reverse complement strand
GTGGTTAAGATTTGGTAAGGTGCTTTTGGAGCACTCTTAATTAAACTTTCCTCTGCTAGAAAGGTCTGAAATTTAATAGCATCCGCCCCTGCTTCTGCCGCAGAAGCAACCAATTTCATTGCTAGATCGAGGTCTCCATTATGATTGACCCCTGCCTCAGCTATGATCCAGGTACGCTTTTTCATTTGATTTGCTCCTCTTTAATACTAAAGGTCATAAAACTTCTTCGACATAAGTCTATCTAGATTTGTGGCTTTAAGTTGCTCCTTAATTCTAGCGGAAACATCGCTAGAACAAAATCTCTGGGCATACTGCTCGGCCCGCATTACAAAATCGTCAGATAAGGCTTGCCGAATTGCCCATGCAATCTCCTCCGCCTTTTCTGGACAATCAAGAACTGATGGAGCCCTGAGCCTACCACGCTGTCGCTCTCCCACATTGACCGTAGGAGTTCCGAGTAGCGGCGCCTCGCTTAGTCCGCTCGAAGAGTTTCCAAGAACCAAGTTAACATGTTTTAGGGTACTTAGGTATCTCAATTGCCCTAAAGTATTAAAGGCAATGGCACGACCATTGTGCATTGCTACATAGTCATCTATTATTTGTTGAATAACTCGTCCATGAGTATCCGAATTTGGTTTGGTGAAAATTAGCTGGGCCTTAGGAAAGGAATCCAATGCCTTTATTAATTCTAGCATGGCTTTTTCCGGATCAAGCGAACCCAAGGTTACAGGGTGATATGTGATAAGAAAGCTCTCTGGGCCGAATTCAAAATTCAGTTCCCTTTCAAGCTCCTGTCTATCCAGCAAATTAAGTTTATTTATATTATCCACTGCCAGGGAACCAAAATTAAATACCCTGCTCGGGTCTTCACCTAATTGAATAACCCGCCGTCGATAAGGCTCCGCAGCAACAAAATGCAATTGAGACATTTTGGTTATAGCATGCCGGATTGCTTCGTCTATTGCGCCCTCTGTTGTCTCTCCACCATGCAAATGAGCGATTGGCATTCTTGCAATTAAGGCGGCTTGGGCAGCTGCCAATATTTCATAACGGTCGCCCAATAACACGACAATATCTGGTTTTAGACGGGGAAAAGTATCTGCAAATCCTATGGTCCCCAAGCCAAGGGATTTGGCAATTCCTACTGGAGAGTCACTTGACATCAGCATTTCAACATGTTCAGCAATAGGAAAACCATCATTTTTAATCGTTTTATACGTAAGACCAAATTCTGGTGATAAATGCATTCCTGTAACGACAAGCTGCAATTCGAGCTCCGGGTCATCTTGAACCTCCTTCATCAGCCAGTACAAGAGGCCATATTCTGCGCGTGAACCGGTGACAATGCAAATTTTTCTTTGACTCATAATGCCGCCCCACTCGGAATATTTATAATTCGTTTCTCCATGTCCACTGCTTCGCCTAAATCCATGCGCGGACAATTATTATATATCGGAAGATTATGCATCAGCGCCCAAACGGGACGAGATAGCACACCCTGAAGCTTGAGTTCCTCTAACAGAATATCCCTTTGGAAGGCATACCCTTTCTCTAGGATAAGAGCATTGAGCCAATAATTGCTCCGTGCAAATTCAGGTTCGACAAAGACTGATATCCCCAGAATCTTGGTCAATGCGTCCTGGTAGCGCTGCGCGAGTTTTCTTTTGCGCTCCAGAAATACCTGTAACTGCTCCAATTGTGCACATCCCATAGCTGCATTAATGTTCGGCATTCGGTAATTATAACCTACCTGGTCATGGACATACTCCCAAGGATGCGGGATTTTGGCTGTTGTGGTAAGGTGCTTGGCTAGCCTGCCCAATTCCTCATCATTTGTTAAGATGGCCCCACCTCCACCAGTTGTGACCGTCTTGTTACCGTTGAAACTGAGGGTAGCAAGTTTCCCCCAATTCCCCGTGTGCTTCCCCTTGTAATAAGAGCCCAGGGACTCTGCAGCATCCTCAACGAGAACAAGGCCATACCTCTCGCAAACTTCTATCAGGGGATCCAGGTCCACGGGATGCCCGAAAGTATGCATAGCTATAACCGCTTTGATTCGGCGCCCCGTTAGCCGATTAACCGTTTGCCCATCGCGAACCTCGCCGATTTCCCGCAGCCATGCTTCCAGTTTCCAGGGGTCGAGGCCCAAGGTTTTTTCTTCCGAATCCACAAAATGTGGAATCGCTCCACAGTAGGTCACTGCATTGGCTGTAGCCACAAAGGTGAGAGCCGGAACGAAAACCTCATCATCCCGTTTAACACCCGCAAGTTTCAAAGCAATATGCAGGGCAGCCGTACCATTGACGACCGCTACCGCTTTCTTAACTCCCGTGTAATCTTCCAGCATGTGTTCAAAGCGATCGACAAACTTTCCCACGGAAGATACCCAGCCGGTGTCCAAGCACTCCTTGACATAATCCCATTCGTTTCCGTCGAAAACCGGTTCATGAAGGCCGATGCCCTTGGATTTGGTTTCCGGGGGTAGGCAACTTCTCACGGCTTCAACCACTGCCGTTATATCTAAATCGCTCATAGGTTATAGATATCAGCTTTGTAGTGCTTCAGGTTTTCCGGATCGCTAAACCACTCGGCTGTATCCCCTAGCCCCCTTCTCAAACCATCCAAGCCAGCATAGGTCGGCTCCCAGCCCAAAAGCTTTTTTGCTTTGCTGTTATCCGCCCACAATCGCTCCACTTCGCTTTTCTCTGGGCGCAAACGCTTTACCTCGGTTTCAATGGTAACCTGCCGACCCAGAACTTCAGCAATTAATCTGGCTAAATCACCAATGCTAATCTCATAATTGCTGCCAATATTAATGACTTCACCCACCGCTTTATCAGAGGAAGCCACTGCCATGAATCCTGAAACAGTATCCTTAACATAGTTCAGGTCACGGGTTGGCTCAAGTGTCCCTAATTTAATTTTTTCCTTGCCCGCCGCAATTTGCGTAATAATCGTTGGGATCACTGCCCGAGCGGATTGCCTAGGCCCGTAGGTATTAAACGGACGTATGATTGCTATCGGTAGCCCAAAGGAACGATAAAAAGAGAGTGCCAGTTGATCTGCAGCAATTTTAGTCGCTGAATAGGGAGACTGGGCCTGCAGTGGATGTTGTTCATCCATCGGGACATATTTTGCTGTGCCATAAACCTCGCTGGTACTGGTATGGACAACTTTCTCCACACCACACACTCTGGCCGCTTGTAGAATATTAAGGGTTCCCATCACATTCGTTTCTACATAGGATGCCGGTGCCTGATAGGAATATGGAATTGCGATCAATGCCGCTAAGTGAAAGATCACCGAACATCCCTCTACAGCATTATGGACGGCAAACGGATCACTAATGTCTCCTGAAAAAACCTCAAGTTCGTCCTGAATCGCTTTACCCAGAGTATCCAGCCATCCCCATGAATTAAAGGAATTGTAGTAAACGAAAGCCCGTACTTTATGTCCTTGACGCACTAATGTCTCCGTAAGATGGCTACCGATAAAGCCATCCGCACCGGTGACTAAGACTGTTTTTCTCTTCACCTTGTCCGCCCCTTATTCATCCTTTATATTCACAATCCCCATCTCTTCCATAAGCCTCGTCATCAAATCGAGATAATCTCGCAATTCAGAGTAAAACTGCTTGAAGGCCTCTGCTTCTTGTCTCAGGAGTTTGGTTGAAGGCTCGGAAAAGCGGATTTCGATAATTCTCTCTAGCAAGTTTGCCACTTCCGGCATATAGGCATAATGGAGCCAACTATCTGCGAACTCCTCAATCAAAACCTCTTCCATTCGATCCAGGTGCGCCCGGGCCGATTTGCCACTAAAGGTCTTACCGATGTCTTCCATTTCTTTGACATGTTTACTAATTAAATCTTTGTAATTCTGAAACAGATGGTATCTTTCCTGCAGGCCTGAACGCAAAACGCGTTTTCTTTCTGCCAATTCTTCGCCTTCGGAAAAATCCAGTATGTGTTCTCTTAGACTAGATTTCGGCGCATCCGTTGTGTATTGATCCAGGACGTCCCGCAGAGACAATTCCTGTGCCCCGTGGATGCGGGCTCCACCTTCTGTGGCATTGAGCACCGTTGCCTCAGTATGTGCGATTTCCAGTTCAAACCAGTCCCGAAAGACCTTCCATGTCTTTGTCGTCCGGACTGGCTGACCATAATACCCTTCAATCCACTGATCCTCATCCGTCCGCGGTCTTTCTTCCACTTCATCATAATGCGTGTTTTGGCTGTGCGTACTCCCATCGTCGCCGTATGCAAGGTCTTGACCCACCAGCACAATTGGAGCCATGCCGAGAGAACGGGCCGCGGAAAAGGCGAGGTGTGCCACTGATAAGCCCATCACTATGGTTTCCTCTCCCGTCATTTTTGCAAACTCCTGCTGCATCCCATCTTCACTGCGCAAGAAAGCGAAACCATTATCACCAAACTTGTTAAAAACACGGGGATCCACCACCGAAGCCCCAAACATTAAAGTATTTCCGGGAATCGGTGCTAACTTTTCAAAGAACCATTCGTAAACAATCTCCCCGCGTTCCAAGGCGAACACAGCATCCGGTATAATCCCTGCATCAAGAACTTTTTGGACGATCGTGTCCACGACAAATATTGTGACACGATCCTGGTATTCTTTAATCCACTGAATGTTCTTATCTAATGATGGGCCTGCGGCCAAGATCACCACTGGATGAGGAAAGCTGTCGGCTATTTTCTTCAAGCTGGGCGTGTTTTCAATATAACTCAGATTATAAAATGTATTCATAATTCCATAAAGCGTATCTCCAATAGCATTACCCACAATAAAGCGGGCATATTTCGCCAATTCAACGCTCATCGTATGGATTGCCTGACAGAGTTCCGGTTCTTCACGTTTTAGAGGCGGGAAATCAACGATCTGCAATTTCCTAAGTTTCGCAAGCTTTGTCAAATCGTTCCATTGCCGATTGAGCTGTCCCCGCATTTCTTCAAGAGTTCCCCAGATAAACACCAGATCCCCTGTGTTTAACATCGGGGCCAAATCCGTAACACTAAGTGCCGCCGCAAGCATGCCGATGTCGGGTTCACAAACGTAAACAACGCAACCCCGTTGAGTGTGTTGCAAAGCTTCCTGCCAGTGATAGCCCAAACCGCCTCCGATCAGCAAAACCGAAGAGAATAAGCGGTAATCCTGTTCCTCGAAAGCCGTTCGAGCTTCAACTCCTGGATCGTAGGCACTATGCAATAACACTCGCCGATTCCCGCGTACCCAACGGCCGGTCCAGGCTCCACGCGCCCCCAGCTCCAGAAGGATCCGCCCATCTTCCGCATGCCCTCTTAGAGCCTCTACCAGCTCTGGATAGTCTTTTTGCAGTAGCACGCAATTTCGCTCTAACAAAGACATCGTTATTGGCACTCCATTTCTGTCTTACTTGGACTTTAGTATAGGCATGAGCTGGTAGCGCAAGACATCTGTTAGGCGCACATAGTCCCGTTCCTGCATGGCCCCCAACAACTCCTTTAAATATTCCTGTCCCGAGACTTTAAGCAAAACCTCAATCACACCAGGTTGCTCAAGATAGGCCAGAAACTCCAGCACCTGGGCATGTCCCTGAGCATCATTCCCCTGAGCAAAGGAAAAGAATACCGCCTCACTTAAGCGCTGAAGCTCACGGCGTTGGCGGTTGGACATCGATTTCTGAATATTGCCCTCTTTGTTTTCCCTCATCCTATTTTCCCTCGTTCGGCAAACGAGCCAGACGAGCAGCCTCTTCCCACATCTGACGGTAATCCCGCAGAAACTCCAGTACGGGCTCCAAATATTGGCTGTTCTTCTCCAGATTCGCCTTCGCCACTTGCTGCCGGTAGAAAGCATATAGGGCTCCAAGGTTTGAAGCGAGTTCGCCGGCCTCCGGATTCAGGGTATTTTCTAATTCGCTAAAGATATCTTGGATCCGTAGCAACAAGACGTGCGCTTTCTCCCAGTCCCGATCTCCGAGCGCAACGGCTGCCTTTTGGACACGCTTGATTGCACCATCAAAAAGCAAGAGCAAGAGTTTTTCTGGCGACGCCGTTATGATCGACGTCTGGTGGTACATACCATATGGATTACTTGTAGGCATCGGCATCGACATCAGCTTACCTCACTCCTTTACTCAAGTCTAGTTTTCTCTATTTCTTCGATGTAGAAGCAGAGAGACTTGACATCTGCGTCGTCAACCAGCTTGCCTGGCTGTTGAACCCGGAGAGTACTGATTCCAGCTTAGCAAAGCGCAGTTTCAACTGTTCCTGATAATTCAAAACATGCTGTTCATATTGAGTAATCTGATCTTTTACATCTTTGATCTGGTTGGCCAGCATGTCCTGGGTCTGGGCGATCGTCCCCCCGTACATAATCATAGGGTACAAATAGGTATGCGCAATGTTCGCAAGCCCTTCTGTGGTGGTGTTAGGCGTGACTCCCCCATAGGCTGCCCCAAAAAGATTGGCCACCGCTTTCGGATTGGCTGCAATCGCAGTCGCAAATTTGGCCGTATCCAAAGTCAGCGTCGCATCTTTGCCGAAATTCGCCGAAGACGTCGTAATTCCCACTGATCCAAGGGTGTTATACGGTCCAGTGGGACTGGAAGGATTGGCGATAATGCTGCCCATCATCGTACGCAAGCGCGACTGAACCCCTTGCAAGGTCGCATCGCCAAACAGATCCCCTTTGATTTTGGTGGACGTGTCATAGTTAAGCTTTGTGGATATGAAATCCATAGTCGAATTATACTGGTCAACAAAGGCCTGCACTGCTTTTTGAGCCACCGAAGTGTCAGCTGATACATTCAGGGTCACAGACTGCGGATTTGCAGGAGCTACCGTACCGACAAAATTAAAGGTCACCCCTGGAACAGCTGTTGTTACCGTATTGGATTGGCTTGTGATGGCGATTCCATTCACCGTAAATGAAGCATTGACCGCTGGATTCGTCACCGTCTGAGCAAGAAAATAGCCTGCATGGTTCGTATCCGCTGTGGTCGAGAGAAGCCCTAGGCCTGCAGAGCCCGTACCTCCCAGAACCGTACCACTGACATCCTGGAAGGTTGCCTGGTTGTCCGTCCCGGTGGAATTGTTCGTGATGGACAATTGGTACTGGTTGGTTCCGGTTTGAACCACCGCCGCATTAACCCCGGCTCCTGCACCGTTAATCTTGCTGGCGATGCTGGTTAGAGTATCTGTGGCCGCCACTGTAACCTGAACACCGCTCGTGGCATTCTTTCCGGACATGATACTAAATGTTCCGGATAGATTAAGTGCCGTACTGGCCGAGGCTTGAACGGCACTTACTGCTGTTTGAGCCGCTGCTGTCTGGGTGATCGTCAGACTGTAAATCCCCTGAGCCGCTCCGGCAGAAGTGGAAGCCGTCAGAAATGACGTGTTGCTGGAGCTGACCGAAGCCGCGGTCCAGGTGCCAGCATCCTTCAAAGCGGTTAGCTTGGTATCCAGACTCTGCAACCTAGTATTGACATCCTTCCAGGCATCACTGCGCGTCTGTAAAGCGGTCTGGTTTGTCTGCATCTGCAATTCCGGAAGGCGCTCCACCTGAACCATCATATCAATAATCCCGGAGAAATCATAACCGGACAAACCCGGCAGGGACATCCCTGTGGAGCCAATCGACATTGTCATCCCCCCTATCAGACATTCTTATCTAAGAACAAACCGACCATCTGGTGAAACGAGGCCATAAGATCCAACAGCTTCTTAGGAGGGATCTCATCCAAAATCTCTCCCGTCTCCTGATTCACAACTTTAACCATTACCCGCTGGCTTTTCTCATGCACCGAAAACTCCAAGCGCCGATCAATCAACCCCATGAGACGATTGAGTTTCTCCGCGGTTTTTTCCGCTTCTTGCCGGGGAATATCCTCTTTAGCTAGAGGAACCTCTTGCTTGCGGTCCACCACCGGACGCGGCGCCTCACGCCGCGACTCCAATTTCTGGCCAGGAAAGACATCTCCCGGTAGCACGGGCAACGGGGAACTCGCTGAAGGCGGTTGAATCATACCTTACACCCCCTGATATCGGATCAAAAGCCGGCCGGCAAAAACCGACCGGCTGCTCTCTTCGTGTTATATCGAAGTAATTTTGATTAGCCGAGTAGCTTTAGAACGGCTTGCGGCGCTTGGTTGGCCTGAGCCAGCATCGCTACACCCGCTTGGCTGAGCACTTGGTTCTTCGTGAATTGGGACATTTCCTTAGCCATGTCCACATCACGAATCCGGGATTCAGCGGCCGACAGGTTTTCCGAAGCGGCTGCTAAGTTGTTGATCGTATGATCCAGACGGTTCTGCACCGCACCAATCTTAGAGCGCTCATCAGAAACCCACTTCGTCGCATTGTCAATGACCTGGATGGCATTCAGAGCCCCGCCTTGCGTGCTCAAACTAATGCCGCTGGTACCTAATGCCGACGCGCCCATGTCATTAATATCCATCTTCAACTGGAGACTGGCATTATTGCCGTCCGCTCCAATCTGGAGAACTGCAGACGTATCCGAATGGGCATCCTTCGCAGCCTGGGTGATCGTCATATTGGACATGAAGTTATTGAAACTGCTCCGTTGCGTTGCTCCAGTGCTATCCGTTGCTGTGACGGACAACCCGGTAATCGCCTGTGAAATCCCATTATCCCCTTTAACGATGATCTTGCCAGCGCTGATCGTTACCGTACCCGCAGTGATAGCAAGCGCGCTCTTAATGGTGCTAAGCAAGTTAGTAACCGTAGCAGTTGAAGTTGCCGTCGAAACAACCTTAGCCGTTATGGCAACACCTGCAATCGACCCGTTAATGGTGATCTTATCCCCAGCAGAAAGTCCTAATGAGTTGTTATTATTATCAAGTAAATTCGCTAATTTAGATCCCGACACCGCTACCGCAGCACCGGTACTCGTAGTAGCATTGAGTTGAAGCGTGGACTTATAAATCGTCCCCTGAGCAGTCGTAGATGCAGCCAAATTGCCATTAAGCAGCGTCTTCGTGTTAAAAGTCGTGGAGTTGCGGATCCGGTCAATCTCACCGTTGAGCTGAGAAATCTCCGTTTGCACGGAAGAACGATCCGCATCTGTCATGGTATCACTGGCCGCCTGAACCGAGAGTTCCCGCATGCGTTGCAGAATCGATTGGGTTTCACTCAAGGCACCCTCAGCGGTCTGCAGCATAGAGATCCCGTCCTGAGCATTGCGCTGGGCCTGATCCAGACCCCGGATCTGTCCGCGCATTTTTTCCGAAATGGCGAGTCCCGCCGCATCATCGGCCGCTTTGTTGATACGGTAGCCTGAGGAAAGTTTTTCCAAAGATTTTTGCATCGCATTGTTCGTACCCATGAGGTTCCGCTGAGCATTCAAGCTCCCAATATTGGTGTTGATAATCATAACTTTTCCCTCCGTGAATTTTTTCGCTTCACATCCATGTGAGGCGCTTTTGAAGATATCCCCGCCGGCAGGGGAATGTCTTCATTTACTATATCGACTCTGTTGCCAAAATTGATTAGTCTTTTTTCGTATTCTAACAAAATTTTTTAAGGTTCTTTAGAGTATTAACCAATCATCCTTGTTTCTGCTGCTTCTTGACGATCGCTTCCAGCACATCCGGGATAGCACTCCGCACAGATGCTGCCAGATTTTGCCGCTGGATTTCCGAGTACACCTCCGCGCGCAGGATCTTCACATTTTTGGGAGCTTGAATACCCAAGCGCACCGTATCTCCGGAAATGGATACCACCGTGATCTCAATATCTTCGCCAATCCGAAGGATCTCATCTACTTTGCGTGACAGTACTAACATTGACGACCATCCCTTCTGGAAGCCTTATTTACTTACTTGAATCAAGGGCTCTTTAATCGCATAGGCCTCATCATTGAGAATGATCTGCACACCAAGCTTCGCGCTGCGATCCAGCAAAATGGGAGCTCTCAAATTGACCGTCGTCTGCGTCATATCCTTACTATTGAGTGTGACGATAACCCAAACGTCGATAGAAATCAGGGTGTCGCCTTTAGTCTGAAAAACACGGGCAAAGTCATCTTCACCGGAGAATTCCGTCCGATAGTCCGAAAAAAAGACATAAGGCTTGAGGAGGATAAAACCTATATTCTCATCCTTCACGGCAACGAGTTTGGCGAGCGCTAAATCTTCATCTTCAACCAGATAGAACTCATGGTAAGATTCAAAACCCGGGATCCCTATGGGGAAACGAAAGACCGTTTTCTCGTCAACCTGTACCGCATCCGTATATTCCAACTCTCTTAGCAACTCGGCCATAGCTAATCTCCTCTCTACCACGCAATCATCTACCAATTTCTTGGTCTGTCATGACGAATATCCAACCGTTGATAGTGCTTATCCCATGTAACGACATCTTCCGGGGGGTTGGCTTTAGCATGGGCCGCAATGTAAGCATCCACAAAATCGACCTTCTTAGCCGAAAAGTCAAGTAATGCTTGTTGGACGACGGGCTTTTCCTCAGTTTCCACCCCGATGGCATTCGTAAATTTTAGCAAAGCATCTGAAATATCTAGCGCTTGTGCTTCGTAATAGGACTCTAAGACCCAACAACACTCAGCTACAACCAGAACCGACAAGCGCAAAACTAAGTCGCCCTTCTCGACTTTCTGAATCATCTCTTCAGCTTCCTGTGCCATCGCTGCGGGATCGCCCGTAATAATCCGGATGATTACATTCGTATCAGCCCAAAGTTTCCGCGCCAACTAGTCTTCCTCCCCATCCTTTAACTCCTTTTGTGCCATTTTCTCATATGCTTCTTTCCGGATTTCATCCACCGGTTTAAATGCCTTATGGGTTTTTAGCATTCCCACCAGTTCCGAAATCCGTTGTCTCTTTACAACTTCAACTTTAATTTCACCGGTGTTCTCAGCAATAAATGTCAAGTGATCTCCCTCACCCAGACCGAGCATTTTTCGTATCTCCACAGGGATAACGATTTGTCCACGGCTGGATATCGTACTCGTGGCCTTGACAATACTGGGTGTTTGGCCGTCAGAAAAGTCAATTGCACTCATTTTGCAACCCCCGCTTACTTGTAAATACTACTTACTCAAATATTATTCTTACTTTTACTAATTGTCAAACATAAAACTAATTTTTATTTGCCGCATAAGTAAGTAGAGAGAACGGGCTACGTCGACGCGTTCTAGCTCTTCTCATCAAAGATAGTACCCATAGCCTTCAATGAAATAGAAGGTGTTTGTTCCAAGTAACTCCTTACCTGCCCGTATTGAAACTCTCCGTGCACGGTACCGGGTACCAGGAAAACCTGCACGTTGCCCGGTACTGCCTGCCAGCGGAGAGGGCTTTGTTCAATATGCACCTCAATCGGTGCGATATTAACCAGTTCCAACTCTTTATCCTTGAACGCAGTTGCCTCCTTGATCACCTGCGCAATGGGAATCTTTTTCTCGATACTTCCGAGTTCCTCTCCCTCGCGCACTCTTCGTTCGATCCCAGCATCCCATGTTGCCATAGCCTCCTGATTAAACACACGCAGTTGGGTCGCAATGCCATTATACCCCAGCGACTCCCGTGCTGGGGTATAGTCAATTTCCAGCGTGGCAGCCGGCTGTTCCATGGTAATCTGGGCGGACTTTTGCTTGACTTCGAGATTAGGGGGTTGAATGTTTAAATCATATTGGAAAGGGGTTATCTGCAGCCCGATTTTCCCAAACAGCTGGCGGATCTGCAAATCAACCATGGTGCTCACCTACTTCATAAAATCGACCAGAGAAGGCTGGATGATCTGCGCCCCTACCGACAAAGCCGCGCGAAAAACATTCTCCTGATTCTTAAAGTCCACGATAGTTTTAGCCATGTCGGCATCCTGAATATCTGAAAGGTTTTGCTCTAGGTTATATACGGTGGCATCCAATTGCTCGCTGATCGCTGTCATGCGGTTAATCCGTGCACCTAGACCGGCCCGCAGTTGCTGCACTTTATCAAGGTTCTGATCCAAGTCGTCCAGCGTCGCGGAAATACCGGCAGTATCATCCGTTTCTAACGCTATGGCCAAATCATCCAAGACCCCAGAAAAAGAACTGTTGGTGAATAAGCCTTTACCGTTAACCGTACCCCCAGTCTCATTAGTAAACAAGTCCTGCCCATCCACAGAGATGTTTACGGTTACATTGTTGCCCACCTGAAAATTAACCGGGTCAGAATTTCCCAACCAGCCGGTTGAAGTTGGCATCGGTTCTTGGTCTGTTTTCGTTCCGGAAAAAATGTACTTCGTCCCAATCTTGGTGTTGGCTACCACCCGTAATTGTTCAGCGAGCTGGCGCACTTCCTGAGCGATCCCTGCACGGGCATCAGGCGGGGTGGTATCACTTGCGCCCTGGATGGCTAGTTCTCTGACTCTTTGCAGCATAGAAGTCATCTCACCCATGATGCTGTCCGTGGTGTTCATATACCCTAACGCTTCATTTACATTGTTTGTCCACTGTTCAACCATCGCAATATTCGTTTTCATTCTTAAGGCGTTTTCAATCCCCACCGGATCGTCTGAGGGCTTTGATATGCGGTGGCCTGTAGACATCTGATTTTGCAGTTCATCCATTCGTCCCTGGGCTGTTTCCAAGTTACGCAGCAAGTTCCGGGACAACATATTATTAGTAATCCTCATCGTAATTCCCCCTGTCTTACCTCGTAACTCCCATCCGGTTCACGATCGTATCGAGCATATCATCCATCATGGTTACAATCCGCGCTGCAGCGGAATAGCTTTTTTGAAATCTCACCATATTGGTCATCTCTTCATCCAGAGACACTCCGGAAAGGGATTCGCGTTGATTGCTCAAATGTGTGACCAAGACATCTTCTCCCGCTTTCATCCGGTCAGCCTGTTGCACGTCAATTCCCATCTGGGCAATATTAGCCCCATAGAAATCTCCGAAGGAAGTAGCCGCATTTGGCAGTGTACTGGCAACTGCTGTCCAGCCGTTGGCTAAAGATGAAATCTGTTGGGCAACACTTCCATCTCCGATTTCCTTTCCCACGGGACGCGTGGCGATATGGCTTAAATCATCAACGTAAGGGTCTAAAGCAATATTTGCGGCCGTTGTCGAAGCAGGATCAAAGAAATCGCCCTGGACCCCGGCAGTCAGACCTTCACCCGTATTATGCAGAGTGTTCACGGTCTGGGCTATGCCTGATGCGAGATCATCTAAAAACTTCTGCATAAAATTGGGCAAATAATCATCCCGGATTTCCATGTTCGCCTGTAAACTTCCCAGTCTATCTCCCAGGTCGAGAGCAACCCCTGGGTTAGGAGCACTTGCGTCCCACTGAACCACGGCGAAACCATTGGCATTGACCGCGGTTTCATCGAGTTTATAAGCACTCACGTTACTAACCAAGATTTGTGGCGGAGTTGTCTCAGCCCCGATATTAACCTGGTAATTATGTACTTCGCGGTCGGTAAAACTAGGATCAATGGTTTCTACAACCCTGACGCTTACAATTTTTGAAAGTTCGTCAACTAAAGCATCCCTTTTATCCCGCAAATCGTTCGGATTATCCCCCGCGACTTCCGCCCTTTTAATCTGTTCGTTCAGCCCTACAATTTGTTCGGAGTAACTGTTTATCTGATGAATCTGGACCCTGACATTGGCGTCCATGTTATTTTTCATATCCGTAACCTGCTGGGCTAGATGATGGAAACTGTCAATTAAGGTTAAAGCCCGT
>DAHVVW010000139.1 GCA_027357125.1 Clostridiales bacterium | reverse complement strand
TTCGGATAATCGCCGGAACGCTGCTTGAGGTGGGGAAAGGAAAAATCTCCTCTGCTGACATTCCGGCAATTATTGAGAGCCAAGACCGGAAACAGAGTGGGGAAACCGCACCGCCGCATGGCTTGACATTAACGTATGTTCATTATGGAGAGGAGAATCCGCGCGAACTGTTTCCGCTTAATGCTGCTCCCGCAAAAGCCCTAAACAATTAGCCGATGGTTTGTGAACCCAAGAATACCTCGCATTATTGCAACAATGGTGCGGGGTTTTCTTTATTAAAGTTGTTATATTTTCTTCAAATCAAGGAAAACCAAAACACCAAAGTTGCACTAATTAGTGGTGAAGTTAATCGTTCTTTTGTTAAAGGACGGATAAGATTATAATGAATTTGTAATAAACATAAATTTTCTGAAAGATTCTGAGCCATAATAATTAGTTTTCGAGGGGAAGATATGGAAATAAGCACATTGGAATGTGTGGTGTTAAAAATGCTGCTGACTTCCCGTTCCCGCGAACTTTTGAAAAAAATAATTGACGCGAAATATCCGGTCCGGGTTAAGGATTTGGCTCAGGAATTCCGTGTCAGTGAAAGAACCATTAAATATGATCTGGACCTGATCAAATTATGGCTTCAAGAACACAAAGCAGAACTCCGTTCCCAGCCCAACAAGGGGATTTGGTTTGCCGGGGATACGGCGGTCCGCACTAAACTCCGTTTCCTCTTGGCGGAAAATCACAAAGAGGACGTGTTTCTAAACCAGCGGGACCGTGTTGAGGTTATCGTATTTTACCTGCTGTCGACCGATGCTTATATAGCCGCCAATACTTTGGCGGAAAAGATTGGGGTAAGCCGGAATACCGTTGTCAGCGATCTCAGCGAAGTCGAAAAATTTCTTCAAAGCTGGAGGCTTTCCCTGGCCAGGAAAGCCGGTGCCGGGATCAAGCTGGAAGGAACGGAGATCGACAGGCGTCTGACCCTGGAGTACCTCCTGCAGGCCCGCCTCAGCAGCACGGACATGTTCGAAATCATCGAAGCGGTAATGAACCGGAAATCTTTAACGGAAATGAATCTTCCGGAACAATTGCTCCTGTCTCCGCCGGAGTTGGATTTATTGCTGCAAGCAGTAAAAAGTTTGGCTGTGCGGGCCAAGGAGTTGGGTGGTTTTCTGGCCGACCGGGTTATTATCGGGCTCTTGATCCGCCTGGTCGTGGTGCTGGCCCGGGTCAAATCTCATCATGAACTTCCTCAGGAGGCTTTTGGCCGGAGCAAGTACTTGGATCTGGACCGTTCAAAGGTGTTTCACACCTGCTCTGAAGTGCTGACAGAGTTGGGGAGACGCTTGAATGTCAGCTTTCCTCCCCAGGAGGTGCGCTATTTTAGCCTGCAGTTTATCGGAAGCAACTTGCCCTTCTTGGACGGGCCCGGAGTGAATATTCAAGATTTACCCGATCCGGCGGTTCTGGTAGCCCGAATTATTATGAAAGTAAGCGAGGCGTTTCAGTGGCCGTTCTCTGCCGATGTTGAGTTGTTTAACAATCTGGTGGCTCATATGAGTGAGAAGCTTTCCAAGTATAAATACGGTGTATTGGAGCCCAATCCGCTCCTGGGCCAAACAATCCGCTCCTACCGGGCGATGTTTGAGGAGGTAAAAACGGCCTGTCAGGAAGTCTTAAGCCTGTATGAGATCTTTTTGACTGATTCGGATGTCGGCTATATCGTACTCCACTTTGAGGCGGCCCGGGAACGCCTGGCTGAATCCGGTCAAGTGCGGGTCTCGGTAGTGTGTGGCACCGGGCGGGGGACGGCCCGGCTGGTAAAGAGTATCTTGGAAAACGAGCTTAAGAACCTGCAAGTGATCGGAGTGTATTCAGCCCTGGAAGTGGAAAAGGCTCTTCGCGACCACAAAGTTGATTTTGTCGTCAGTGTATTGCCCCTTGATTTAGATGTACCGGTGGTGGTTGTGAATCCGATTCCTACGAAACAGGATCTTACTGCTATCCTGAACTTGATGAAAAAGCTCAAGGGCAGGAACGTGGGTAGAGAACAGGAAAAAGGGTTCACGCCGATAGCAAGAGATGAATTGGCAGCCCAGCCTGCCGGGATTCCTGACGAAGACCTCCCTTTCATCGAGAGCCTTACGCGCAACATTATCATTAAAGGGTTCGAACTGAGCCAACTTATTACGGAACGTTTCAGGGACTATCTGAGCGAGCGCAGTGCGGCCGGTTTAAGCCTGCACCTTTTGCTTATGGTCCAGCGTCTGGCCTTGGGAGTTCCCTACGTGGAAACGGGAGCAGACCGGTACTTGGAGCCCGGGTATCCCCCTGAACTGCGTTCCCGACTGGAGGAAGTACTAAAGACCAACCGGATCACGGCCCCGGAAGGAGAAATAAATGCGATTCTCCGCTATTTTTACGCACCGGAACGGAAGGGGGAGAGAGAAGAATGATACTGGACATGATGATTAAAAACGGCACGGTGATCAATCCGGCCACCGGAATCAACGGGCGCTATGATGTGGGGATAGCGGACGGAAAAATCGCTGCCCTTGTACCGGGCGGGCAAGACGGAAGTACGTTTACGGCACGGGAAACATTGGATGCTTCCGGCTTGCTGGTTACTCCGGGTTTAATCGATATTCATGTCCATGTTTTTCAGGCTGGAGCCCAACTGGGCATAGATGCTGATACGGTCGGCGTGCGTCAGGGTGTAACCACGGTCGTGGATGCCGGCAGTGCCGGGGTGGACAACTTTGCCCAGTTCGTTTCCCAAATTGTGGAGCGGAAAGAAACAGAAGTCCTGGCCTGGCTGAATATCGCCCGCCAGGGGTTGGCTGAAGGTTTAGCGGAACTGTCTGATCCAGGGAATTTAGCTCCGGCTGAAACGGGTGCCCTAATCCGCCAAAATCCGCTGATCCGGGGTATTAAAGTTCGGATGAGCAGTTCGGTTGTGGGCCAAAGCGGGATCCAACCGCTGCTGATTGCTAAGGAGGCGGCCCGGGAAGCCCAAGTTCCCCTCTTTGTTCACGTTGGCAATGCACCGCCGGCTTTAGGGGACATCTTGGACCTATTAGAGGAGGAAGATGTCGTTACTCATGCTTTTCACGGTAAACCGGGCGGGATCCTGGATCCTCAAGGGGAACTGATTCCCCAGGCAGCCAGAGCTTTGGAGCGGGGTGTGCGTTTTGACGTCGGCCACGGTACAGCCAGTTTTAGTTTTCAAACGATGATTAAGGCACGCAGGCTGAAGATCGCTCCCTATTCGATCAGCACGGACATCTATGAGAAAAATTTCTCCGGTCCGGTTCATAGTTTAACCATGACGATGTCCAAGTTTTTGGCGCTTGAGTTCCCGCTGGGACAAGTTATTGAAGCGGTGACCTGGGCACCGGCCCGGATCTTGGGTTTACAGCAGAGACTAGGCAGTTTGGCGCTGGGACGGGCGGCTGATATCAGCATTTTGCGCCTGGAGGAAGAAACGGTGGTCTTTGTCGATGCCGAGAACGATCGTTTGCCGGGCAAACAAGTCTTTAGAGCGCTTTACACGATCAAAGCTGGAAGGGTAGTCCGATTATGATTGAAGAACTGATGGCAGACATTTCGCAGCAAGTCGCGTTGGAAGAAGATGCTGCATCTTTAAGGGAACTTTTGGCCAAAACCATCGCGACCGGGCGCTCTCTCAATGCGTTTTTCAGCCCGGAGAGGGGAGTTGCTTTAGGCATCCACCTGTTGGGTTTCATGCGCAGGGTGAGGAAGAAAGAGTATTTAGAGCCGGTCGATCCCAGCCTGTTGTCTCAGGTTAGTTCCGATGTTTTTAGTGTAAGTAAACAACTCCTGACAGATTATGGCCGCAAATTCGGGCGGGAGATCGATGACACGGAGGCGTTGCTCTTGGCCGTTCACCTGGAAGCGGCCAGAAATACTCAATCATAATTTTAGGAAAGGGGGGATAAGGATGAACACCAAAGTTAAAGTGGTGATTGGAGACCGTTTGGGGAAGGGTCAAAACGTGGCCAAAGGAGTGGAAGCCGCAGGCGGTGAAGTTATCTTGATTCCAGGCGTAGGAGCGGATATGAAGCTGGCCGATGTCATGCACCGGGAAGGGGCTGATTTAGGGATCTCTTTCTGCGGCAGCGGTGGAGCTGGAGCGCTCATGGCCAAGTCTAAATATGGCTATGACGTGGAATTTGGGCTGCGCTCGGTAGATTCTGGCATCACGGCAATCCGGGAGGGCAAAAGGGTGCTGGGCTTTGGTTTTCTGGACACGGAGGAACTAGGCCGACGAATTACGGAAGAATTGATTAAAGTACACCGGAGGTAACTATGTACAAAGAACTGGACTATACTTTAACTCTCAGCGGTACGGCGGAGACTAAAGAAGGAGCTTTTAATGATGTCTTTGCTCAGATTAAGCCGCAAATCGCCCGGGAAATTACGGAGTTGGTTGTGCGCATTGAGCCTAAAGGTTTAGAAGTCCTTTCTGCCGGGGAAATATCTTACACGGAACGTTTCATGGGTCTTTTCTTTCCTAGAACGAGACGGCGCTACGAAGTTCAGGTTCGCCTGACGGTACGCCTAGGCTTGATCGAGTTATCTCAGCTCAAGTTTGTCGAAAAAAGCGAATCAGAATCCCTTTTGCGCAAGATTCTACGTTTAAGCTAAAGTTGAGAGGAGGAACAACATGGTTACGTGGCTGATTATTTTTAAGTCTCTGATTATCGGAGCGTTAGTCGGATTCGGAGTCGGTGCCGGAGCCGCCCGGATGTTTCATGCCCCTAATGTCCAGGGCATGGGCGCTTTCCGGACTTTTGGGGAGCTGAATGCCTGTCAGGGAGACCCGGTTTCCCACTTTTCTTTCGGGTTAGGATTTCTATTTAACTCTTGGGCCTCAGTGGTGGGTGCCGGTGCCTTTACGCAAGATGTGGAGCACAGAATTATTCCAAACTGGGCGGCAGCCTCCCTGTTATGGAAAAACCGCAATGTTGAAGAAACGTTGCACAACCCCAAAAAAATGGCTATAGCCGGGGCAGTTGTAGGGATGGTCGTGGTAACTTTAATGAATTCAACTGCGGTAGCCATTCCCCAGTCTATGCAGGCCATTGCGACGAAGGTATTGGTACCGGCCGCCAACTGGCTGATTAATCCCGTAATGCCCATTGTTTTCTGGACGGCGGCTCTGGACGCCGGTAAACGGACGGGAATATGGGGAACCGTGCTTGGTGGGCTGGCCCATCTGATTATGGGCAATGCTGTTCCGGGGATCGTCTTAGGTATCCTTATTGGCAAAGGTGTGGATGATGGGGGCTGGAACCGCATCACCAAGACCCTGGTTGGGGCGGTTATTCTTCTCTTTATCCTGAGCGGCTTCTTCCGGGGTTTCGATGCTGCCCTTCTCCACGCAATCCATGTGAATGTGCCGCAATGGTTGATTGAACTTCATAAATTCTTCGGATCGGCGGTGAAATAACATGGACAATGTGAAAGAAAACGCCCAAGCAAACCTCCAAGGCTTCTGGTATTCGGAGTGGGCCTTTGTGCTCTTTGTGGCCACTCTTGCGGCCGGAATTTTTGCCGGAACTCATATGTACTATGTCAATCATTTAGGTGCCTTTAACGATATCGCCGTTGTGGCCATGCTGGAGGCCGGAATTAAAGGAGGCAGCTATGGAGCTGCGGCAGCTTTTGGTGCCAGCTTCCTCTTTGCCAGGGTTCTGGAAGGACCTTTGGTAGGGATTCTGGACATCGGCGGATCTTTGCAAACAGGGGTAGGGATTGGGATTCCAGCCATGATGTTAGGTGCCGGTTTGACTGCTCCGCTCACTTCCTTCCCTCTGGCTTTGTTAACCGGAGCGGTTATCGGTGCGATGATTGGTGCGGTAGTTATCCTGATTCGGAAATTTACCATCAATAGTTCCAATTCTACTTTCGGAGCCGATGTTATGATGGGTGCCGGCA
>DAHVVW010000138.1 GCA_027357125.1 Clostridiales bacterium | reverse complement strand
GTGACCAAGCATGGGCCGGTCAAATCAGACCACATTCTGTTCATTGCTGCCGGTGCTTTTCACGTCAGCAAACCTTCTGACTTAATTCCGGAACTGCAAGGACGTTTTCCCATCAGAGTTAACCTTGAATCCTTAAATGTAGCCGATTTTAAGCGCATTCTGACTGAGCCCCAGTCCTCGCTTATCAAACAATACAGTGCCTTGCTGGCGACTGAAGGGATTAAGGTAGAATTCACGGAGAGCGCGATTGATGAGCTGGCGGAATTTGCTTATCAGGTCAATTCAACTACGGAAAACATCGGTGCCAGGCGTTTGCACACCATTATGGAAAAAGTTCTTGAAGAATTGTCATTTGAGGCATCAGAACTGCCGGAGGATTATGCAGTAACGATCAGCAGGGAATATATCAGACAGCGGATTGGGGGTATCGTGCATAACGAAGATCTCTCGCGCTATATTCTCTAGCGCAACGGTTTAAAAGTTTCAAAAAATTACCGAGTTTTGTAGAAGAACGAATATTTCTAAGTTTTAAGAATTATCTTTCTGTTAAGAATAGAATTAAGCAATTTAAGGAGGAAGACATCGATGAAAACTTTATTAGAAAAAACCAGAGCGATTAATAAGCTGATCCAAAGGGCAGCAGGGCATCCCGTTGACTTCGAAGAAATGGCTAAGGTGTTGAGCAGTGCGGTCAATGCTAACTGCTATATCGTCGGCCGCCGTGGTAAAATTCTCGGCTACAATTTCATGACGGATTTTCAATGCGGTACCATGGAAGATATCGTGGTGCACTCCGAGCGTTTTCCGGAAAGCTATAATGAGGGCTTAATGAGGGTTACCGAAACAAAGTCCAATGTCACTCAGGTTGGGAATGGATGTGTTTTTAACGACAAAGTTCCTTGCCATTTCAACAACAAACTTACAACCATTGTTCCCGTCCTCGGTGGCGGTGAACGTGTAGGCACCCTCGTTTTAGCCAGGTATGACGAGGAGTTTACTGAAGGAGACCTTGTCTTGGCTGAATATGGTGCTACCGTGGTTGGAATGGAAATTCTGCGGGTGAAAGCAGAACGGGCGGAAGAGGAAGCACGCAAAAAAGCGGCAGTCCAAATCGCAGTCGGTACGCTCTCCTATTCGGAATTGGAAGCGGTTGAGCATATTTTTGCTGAACTGGGCGGAGGGGACGGACTGCTCGTTGCCAGCAAGATTGCAGACAGGGTTGGGATTACCAGGTCTGTCATTGTCAATGCCTTGCGCAAGTTTGAGTCAGCGGGCGTAATTGAATCGAAATCCCTCGGGATGAAAGGAACTTACATCCGCATTCTCAATGATTACCTCTTGGATGAACTGGACAAATACACCAAGCACCATAATGCTTAATATTTAGGGGGCAAAAATGGGAGAACAGGACTACGAGTATCAATTAAAACCCCTTGTTATCCCTGGAACAGCTTTCTTGGTCATTTACCCGGCAACGGTTTTAATGCTTTACTTTCTCACAAAGCTGCCTGCGTTAGAGTTCCGCCTCTTGCTGATTATTTACGCAGTGGCCGCTGCCGGACTGATCTCACTCTGGGTCTTTGCCAAAAGTAAACGGGTGCGTATCGAAGATGAGAGCATTACTTTTTCTTCGATCTTAGGTAAGAAGTCCTTACATCCGGATGATATCCGCCGCGTCTCGTTTTTTCATACGAAACAAGGGCAGGAAGTGGCCCAGATTAGGACGCACAGAGATTCTTATTATCTCACGGAATTCTACTTTCCGTTCCCTGAACTGATGAGTGACCTCGAATACTTCGTTCAGGCTCATGGGATTAAATCAAACCTGAGCTAAAGTGTGGTCTGCGTAATAGGATGAGATGCGTTAAAATGGCATTAACTTGATTAAGCTTCCCTTGCATTGAACAAAGGCATGTGATATTCTACTACTAGTGTGGCTTAAAAACACACGCAGTGGGATTAAAGTTCCGGTTCCTTATCTAGCGATGAGGGGTGCTTTAAGATGAACCTGCGGCGGAAAAAACAAGGAGAGGGGGTGTAACACATGGCTGTTATTTCCATGAAACAACTATTGGAAGCCGGTGTTCACTTCGGTCATCAGACTCGTCGTTGGAATCCAAAAATGGCTCGCTACATTTTTACGGAGCGCAATGGTATTTATATCATTGACCTGCAGAAAACCGTAAAGAAAGTAGACGAAGCTTACAATTTCGTACGGAATCTGGCGGCAGAAGGTGGTACGATGTTATTCGTAGGCACCAAGAAACAGGCGCAGGAGTCTGTTAAAGAGGAAGCTGAACGCTGTGGCATGTTTTTTGTCAATGAGCGTTGGCTCGGCGGCATGCTGACTAACTTTCAAACCATTCAGAAACGCGTAGACCGTCTCCATCAACTGGAGAGAATGGAAGCAGAAGGCGTTTTTGAAGTTTTGACTAAGAAAGAAGTTGCTGCTCTGCGTCATGAGATGGATAAGCTTGAGCGCTTCCTGGGCGGTATTAAAAGCATGAAGAAACTCCCGAGTGCGTTGTTTGTGGTTGACCCGCGCAAGGAACGAATTGCTGTCGCTGAAGCGCGGCGTCTCAATATCCCAATTGTCGGGATTGTTGATACCAACTGCGACCCGGATGAGATCGATGTGGTAATTCCGGCTAATGATGACGCGATTAGGGCTGTAAAATTGCTTACGGCTAAAATGGCGGACGCCATTATCGAAGGACAGCAAGGCAGTTTGGATGAGAGTGAAGAAAGCCAAGAAGCCGAAGCTGCAGCAGAGTAAATTCGAGGGGCAGGGTGAAAAGGGGTTAAGTTTAGGCTCCCCCGAGACTCACTCTGCCCTTTTTAGGACGCTGAAAGATATTTTATGGTTTGGAGGGTGAAATATATGGCAGAAATTACTGCTGCTCTGGTTAAAGAGCTAAGAGAAAGAACAGGAGCCGGCATGATGGACTGTAAGAAAGCCTTGGCTCAGACAGACGGAGACATGGATAAGGCCATTGATTTCTTAAGAGAGAAAGGACTGGCGGCGGCTGCGAAGAAGGAAGGGCGTGTGGCTGCTGAGGGTCTGGTCGAAGCATATATTCACGGCGGAGGACGCATTGGTGTCCTGGTGGAAATAAACTGTGAAACAGATTTTGTGGCCCGCGGGGAAGAATTTAAGCTTTTTGTTAAAGATATTGCGCTGCAGATTGCTGCAGCTAATCCTCAGTATCTGGTTAAAGAAGAGGTACCGGCAGAGGTGCTGCAGCATGAGCGTGACATCCTGCGTGCTCAGGCGTTAAATGAAGGCAAACCGGAAAAGATTGTCGAAAAGATGGTCGAGGGCCGGATTGAGAAATTTTATAAAGAAGTATGCTTAATGGAACAGAGTTTTATCAAAGACCCAGATGTCGTGATTAAGGATTTGGTGCTGGAAAAAACTTCGAAAATCGGAGAGAGAATTGTGATTCGGCGCTTTACCCGCTATGAACTGGGCGCAGGAATTGAAAAACGCCAGGACGATTTCGCCGCTGAGGTAATGAAAGAAATCAACCGTTAGGCCTGCTGCGAGAGAACACCGATGTGTTCTCTTTTTCGAATCAGAAAGGATTTTCTCTTTAGACGTAGAAATTATTCAAAATGGAGGTCACCGATGGAAACACCACGCTACAGCAGAATTGTGCTTAAACTGAGCGGAGAAGCTTTAGCCGGGGAACAAGGATACGGAATAGTCCATACGATGCTCGAGTCTATCGCCGAACAGGTTACTGAAGTGCGTCAGTTGGGAGTGCAAGTCGCTTTGGTCGTGGGCGGGGGCAATATCTGGAGGGGAATTGCAGGCAGTTCCCAAGGAATGGACAGGGCTACGGCAGACTATATGGGGATGCTGGCAACTGTCATGAACGCCCTGGCCCTGCAGGATGCCCTGGAGAAGAACGGGTCTGACACCCGCGTGCTCTCAGCGATCGAAATGCGGCAAGTGGCTGAGCCCTATATTCGGCGACGCGCCATCAGGCATATGGAAAAAGGCCGGATCGTGATTTTTGCCGCTGGAACAGGCAACCCTTATTTCTCAACAGATACGACGGCAGCTTTAAGAGCGGCAGAAATCGAAGCTGAAGTTATTTTAATGGCGAAGCGGGTAGATGGTGTCTATGACTCTGATCCCTTAAAAAATCCCAAGGCGCAGAAGTTCGAGAGGTTAAGCTATTTAGATGTACTAAGCAAGGGCCTGGGAGTTATGGATTCAACGGCAACTTCTCTATGCATGGACAATAATCTTCCGCTCATTGTGTTCGACCTCAATCAGACAGGGAATATTCTGCGCGCAGTTATGGGTGAAATGATTGGAACATATGTTGGGAGGGAAAGTGAATGATTTCGGGTGTGCTTAAAGAAGCAGAAGAGCGCATGCACAAGGCGGTTGACGCCCTGCGCAAGGAGTTTGGTACCATTCGCGCCGGCCGCGCCAATCCCAGCTTGCTTGACAAGGTGTTAGTAGACTACTATGGCACTCCTACGCCGGTCAACCAACTTGCAAACATTTCCGTGCCGGAACCGCGCCTGCTTGTAATTCAGCCGTGGGATAAATCAAGCCTACCCACGATTGAGAAGGCTATTCTCAAATCAGACTTAGGACTCAATCCGTCCAGTGACGGAACTGTGATCAGGATCATCATTCCCCAGCTTACGGCTGAGCGGCGTACTGAACTGGTGAAGATGGTTAAGAAAAAAGCGGAAGATTCCAGGGTAGCGGTGCGCAATATCCGGCGCGACGTTAATGAGCATTTGAAAAAAGCGGAGAAAGATCACTTAGCTTCGGAAGATGAAGTGAAAAGAGCGCAAGAAGATGTGCAAAAGATGACGGACAAGGTCATTAAAGAAATTGACCATATCCTGGATGTGAAGGAAAAAGAGATTACAGAGGTATGACGTACTCTTTTCTCTTAGGCCGGGATTGGGATGAGGTGCGCGCAGAGCTGGAGCAAAGAGGAATACATTTTGCGGTAAAATATACGCATTCCCCCAGGGCCGAACCTGCAGGCAAAATTCGCGTTGTGCGCATCAGGATGAAAGAATCGCAATTAGAGATTGTGTTGGCGCATGAAAAGTTTTCCCCGCACTGACCCCCTAAGCTTAAGGGGGTCTTTCAACTCAGCCTGACTCCCAAGGAGGTGGAATAATGTGGCTAAGTCCTTGGAAGCGTAAGCACAAAGAAATAGAGGCCCCAAGCCTTGATTTAACACGGCTGCCGCGCCACATTGCCATAATTATGGATGGGAACGGTCGCTGGGCCAAAAAACGCGGCTTGCCCCGGTCTATGGGCCACCGGGCTGGGGTCGAGGCTTTGCGTTCAGCAGTTAAAGAATGTTCCCGCATAGGAATTGAAGTCCTGACGGTGTATGCATTTTCTACAGAAAACTGGCGTCGGCCTAAGGAAGAAGTGGGCGTGCTCATGTCTCTGCTCACAGAATACCTGCGCCGGGAGCTAGACGAACTTCATTCCAACAGGGTAGTGGTGCGGGCTTTGGGGGGGCTTAACGAACTGCCCCCGGAAGCACAGGGCGAACTAAATAAAGCTTTTGAGCGCACCCGGAAAAATGACGGTCTCATACTTAATTTGGCTTTGAACTATGGCGGGCGCGCTGAGATTGTAGAGGCGGTACAGGAAATTGCCACGCTCGTTCAACAAGGGAAGCTCAAGCCTGGGGAAATCGATGCAGACACAGTCTCCGGTCATTTAGCTACGGCCGGTTTGCCTGATCCGGATTTACTGATCCGTACTTCAGGGGAAATGCGTCTGAGCAATTTTTTGCTGTGGCAGCTTGCCTATAGCGAGATTGTGGTGGTCTCTGAATTGTGGCCGGATTTTAATGAAAAGTCTTTAAGTGAGGCTATTAAGGCTTTCCAGAAGAGAGACCGGAGATTTGGCGGCCTTGCGGGCAGTAAGGAGTAGAATATGCTGATTCGGACGATCAGTGCTTTGATCGGGG
>DAHVVW010000137.1 GCA_027357125.1 Clostridiales bacterium | reverse complement strand
ATCCTGCTCATACAACTGGCGGATCCGTTTGCCTAAAGTGTCTAAATCAAAAGGCTTTAATATGTAATAATCGGCTCCGAGGCTGACTGCGCGTTGAGTCATACTCTCTTGGCCAAAGGCAGTTAAAATAATAACGTGGGGTTTATGGGCTTCGCTCTGGAGCCGTTCCAATACTCCTAACCCGTCCAAATGAGGCATAATAATGTCTAATACGACCACATCCGGGGACTCGCGGAAGATTAGCTCTAAGGCTTCATTGCCATGGTAGGCTACTCCTACCAAATTCATGTCTTCTTGCCTTTGAATATACTCTTTTAAGACCTCAATAAATTCTCTGTTGTCATCTACTACTAATACCCGTATAGACCTTTCCATCCTTTTGCCTCCCTTTGACTGGGTCCTATCTTGTTAATCTTTCGACAATTCTTTCTTTATTCCTTCTGCTTTAGAACGATAAAAAACTTTTTTCATTCTCCAAACGCATAAAATAGTATTTCCCTTGCTAAAAAAAGACTGGCTGTTCTAATTAGATTAACAACCAGTCAGTCTATCGTTAATTTTTTATCCCTGCACAATTATTCAAAGTCGCTTATTAGACACCAAGTTTTCCTGACTTGTCAGGCTGCTTCTTTCTTCTCTAAAATCTCTGCTTCTCTTAACATGTTCTGCATAAACACTCCATACCCTCGCAAACTATCATTAACGAAAACATGAGTCACTGCTCCGATAATCTTGCCGTTTTGCACGATGGGACTGCCGCTCATGCCCTGGATGATTCCACCGGTAGCTTTGATCAGTTTAGGATCAGTGACTTTGATAACCATGTTCTTGGCATCTGTACGGTGATTTAAGACTCTCTCGATATTGACATCATACTCTTCAATTTTGTCTCCCTGGATCACCGTATAGATTTTGGCCGGTCCCTCTTTTACTTCAGATTCCCAGCCAACAGGTATTGCCTTAGAGAAATAAGGGTTTGAAATCTGTCCGTTTAAGGTGCCGAAAATTCCTGTCAGTGTATTTTTTTCAATAGTACCATTGTAAAGGGAGTTTGAGTCAAATGACCCGACTTTTTCCCCAGGATGTCCACGGCTGCCTTTTTCAATCCCATAGATGGTGGAACTGATAATTTTGCCCTCAGATACCTCGATTTTCTGATTAGTGTCTGCGTCATTGATAATATGGCCTAACGCACCGTATTTCCTGGTTACAGGATCGATAAATGTCAAAGTTCCCACTCCGGCAGCTTCATCCCGTACGTAAAGTCCGATCCGATGCCTGCCGGTGTCAGAGCATAAAATGGTCGTAACTGTTTTTTCAATTACTTCCCCTTTATGCTTGAGCAACAACCCTACTCTTCCCTTTTTTTCCCCTGCTTGGTTGATGGTGTCAGCCACTTCCTGATCTGAATGCATTTCCCGCCCTTCTATTTTTAAGATAACATCCCCAACTTCTACCCCCGCTTCTTTCGCTGGAAAATGCTTTTTCCCGTCTTGGGCCAGAACCGGAGCTTGCCCCACTATTATTACTCCTTGGGTCTGAAGGCTCACTCCAATTGAATGGCCACCGGGAATTAAACTTAAGGAAGGCATGATCTCGACTTTGCTTGTCTTAAAGGGAAAAATGCCAAACAACTTATACGAAACTTCCATAATTTGCGGCCGGTTTGAAATATTGAGACTTGCAGCTTCGGCCACGGCAACTGGTTCAATCGTTATAAACCTTGAAAGTTTTCCTGGGATTTGGGGCAGTTGTTCTATCGAAGCAGAACCTTGCATCAGATACTGAATACTCGGGTTAAAACTTAGGAAGGTACAGAGAAGGATACTAGCAAGAGCAATGATTCTCCTGATCTTCATTCTCTTATCCCTCCAACTGTTTTTCTCCCCATTTTTCTTCCGTTTCTCCTCATTTTGATGCATTTTAGATTGTTTGGCGAAACCTAATGTTAAAATGTCCATATATCTTCTGTTTCATCCTGTAAAATCTGTTCCACGTTTTGTAATGCTTTGGTTATTTGGCATAAAAAAAATTGAGCCATCAAAGCTCAACCTTCTAATCCAGCCTAAACTAAATATTTTTTATATATTCTTACAATATTTCTCAAAATCTATAATTGATTTTTGGCGATCTTTCAAGTCTGTATTTTGCGTTTGCGCGGACCAAAGTGTTCCAAAAGCTCAAGTGCATGTTGTCTGGTTATCTCTGCCTGTTCTCCGCCCAGCATCCGCGCCAGTTCCTGAACGCGCTCTTGTTCATGTAATTTCTCGACCATAGTCCGGGTGCGACCGCCTGCCACTTCCTTACGAATACCGTAGTGTTCATCAGCGAAGGCTGCGGCCTGGGCCGCATGAGTAATACAGAAAACTTGCTTATACTGAGCAATCTTGCTAAGTTTTTCTCCAACTTTGGCTAGGGTACGTCCGCCGATGCCGCTGTCAACTTCATCAAACACGAAAGTCCCGACAGTCTCGACCTGAGCAAGCATACTTTTGAAAGCGAGCATCAGGCGCGAAATTTCCCCTCCCGATGCTACCTTGGCCAGGGGTTTCAAAGGCTCACCCGGATTAGCGCTAAAAAAGAATTCTGCTTCCTCGCTTCCGCTTAAGCCTGGTTCAATCAGGTCAGTAAAACGAACTTCTACTTTGCTTTGTTCCAGGGCTAAATCCTTAAGTTCACGCTCCAGCCCTTGTTCAAGCAAGTGTGCCTGTTCTCTTCTTCTGGCACTGAGTTTTTGCGCCCATTGCCCGTATTCCTTAAGTATTTCGGCTTTGTTCTTAGCCAGGCCATTAAGTTCTTCCTGCAGGTGCGTGATCTGATCAAGTTCCTGGGCTAACTCGGCCCTGGTTTTAAGCACTTCCTCCACATTTGATCCGTACTTGCGCAGGCGGTGAAGACGGTTAAGCCTGTCTTCGATCTCATCGAGCCGCCCCGGTTCGAACTCAAAATCCTGGCGGTAAGAACGAATTTCATCTGCCAAGTCTTCCACCGTATAATAAACGCTTTCTAATTGTTCAAGCAAACCGGCGCAGTTCTCGTCCAGACGGGCCAATTCCTGCAAATCCTTGCGTGCCTGCCCCAGAAGGTCGAAGGCAGCCTGGCCCTCACGCCTGCCACCATACAGGAAAGCATAAGAGTTCTCGACTAGGTTCATGATTCGTTCTGCATTGCCCAAGCGCTTCTTCTCCTGTTCAAGAATTTCTTCTTCCCCTGCCACAGGCTCCACCTGGTCAATTTCTTCTATTTGATAGCGCAGCAAGTCTTCCCGGCGCTCCCGCTCCTGCTCGGACAGCTTAAGTTGCCGTTCTTTATCCAACACTTCTTTATACGAGCGGGCTAAGACCCTAACCTGCACAAGGAGTTCATGCTGCTCAGCTCCACCCAAGGCGTCGAGTAGCTTTAGGTGATTGTCCGCGCGCAGTAAGGATTGTTGTTCCATTTGTCCATGGATGTCGACTAAATTACTGCACAGTGCTTTGTACAGGGATAACGGAACTGAGCGGCCCTGAATACGGCAAACATTGCGGCCGGATGCATTAAGCTCCCGGAATAAAAACAACTGTCCATCCTCTGCCTGGTAACCCTCACTATCCAGATGATCCAGGACTTCAGGGGGCATTGATGCGAAAATTCCTTCCAAGCGGGCTTGTTCTTCACCGTGCCGGATAAAATCCGCACTCGCCCTTCCTCCCAGGAGGATGTCGAGGGCGTCAATCAACATAGATTTCCCAGCACCGGTTTCTCCGCTAAACACAGTAAGCCCTTCCCGAAATGTTAGGTTAATTTTTTCCATCAAGCCGAAATTTTCTAAGTGCATTTCTAAGAGCATCACTATCCCCCCTTAACCGTTCTCATCCTCTCGCCGATTCCCAATTTACGCGCACTTTGGTCTAACCCTGAAGCCTGCTTAGACGTGCTAACACCTCTGGTACAGCCTCTTTTGGCTTCACTACCAAGAGAATTGTATCATCCCCGGCCACGGTGCCAATCACTTCTTCCCAGTTGCTGTTGTCCAAAAGGGAGGCTAGGGCATGGGCATTGCCCGGAATCGTGCGAATTAGCACGAGGTTTTCGCTGTCATTTATTGATACCACTGTTTCCCTGAGCAGACGTTTCATGCGTTCATGGAGGTTGGCAGGATGCTTCTCTCCCGGAATGGCATAGCTATATTCGTCATCACTGGTAGGAATTTTTATCAGGCCCAGTTCCTTAATATCCCGGGAAACCGTGGCCTGCGTCACATCAAAACCTGCTTCGCGCAGTTTCTCTGCCAGTTCTTCCTGAGTATGTATCGGTTCTTTGACGATCAGTTCCTGGATTTTCATATGGCGACGGGCTTTCATATGAATCAATCCTCCCTGTTCTTTTGCACTAGCACCCAAGAGGGCGCTTCCTGACTCTGATTTAAGTAATTCCCGGCTAAAACACTATAATCTTTGCGCGGCAAGTTTTTAAGCAACCGTTCGACTTCTACAGACTCGGCCCTAGCTCCCGGATGCCTTCGGTAAACTGTCAAAGCCAAAACTCCACCCTTCTGCAGCAATTTAAGTACAGCCCAGATAGCCGCCAGGGTAGTATCAGTCTCTGTCCTTTCCTGGTGATCGCTCCCTGGAAGATACCCCAAATTAAACACGGCAGCCTTAAGCTTGTCCTGTGTCACTTCGGCAAGCCGGGCGTGATCGAGTTGATACAGCAAAACTCTGTCTTTAAACCCGGTAGTTTCAAGAAGTTCAGCGGTGCCTCGGATCGCTTCCTCCTGAATATCAAAGGCATAGACCTTGCCTGCACTACCCACACACTCTGCTAAAAATACCGTATCGCGCCCGCGTCCGGCCGTGGCATCAAGAACCGCATCTCCAGGGGCAATAAACTGCCTAAGCAGTAAACGCAACAACCCCTGAATATCCTGAATCCGCTCAATCATGCCAACGATCCCTTAACTTTTCCCGCACGACCCTGGGAAAGCTCCTGCTCCCCAACCGGATAAGCAAAGCTTTAAGCGGAGACATGCGGATGCTTACCGTCTCTCCCGGGTGCATCACAATGCTTTGCTGGCCGTCAAAAGTCACTCTGCATTTCTGGCCCCGAGCTAAAAGGATTTCAATCTCTTCGCACTGGGAAACTACCATGGGCCGGGCTGAGAGAGAATGAGCCGCTAACGGGGTAAGCAGAATCGCCTCGACATCAGGGCTGACTACCGGCCCCCCCGCTGAAAGGGAGTAGGCCGTGGAACCTGTGGGAGTGGCTACGATCAACCCATCGGCCGGGTAACTTACTGACGGCTCTCCTGATAAATTAGCCTGCAGGGTAATAAGTCCTTCAGTGCTCTCGCGCATAAAGACCACATCATTTAAGACTGTCGTACTGAAATTCCCTTCTCCACTGCCGCGCAGAGCAGCCTCTACCATTAAGCGCTTCTGCACCACAAATTCCTCGCGCAGGACTTTTTCCAGGGAAACAAAAACCTCATCACGCTCAATTTCACACAAAAATCCCAAACGCCCAAAATTCACGCCGAGCACAGGTATCCCCAGCGGAGCTGCCTCCCGGGCTGCTTCCAGAAGTGTCCCGTCCCCACCCAGGGAGATAAGAAAATTCACCTTTGCCCGCGGACCTTCCTGCCATTTCGGAACGACCTCCCACTGACGGGAACGAAACCAATGCGTAAGCTGGATCGATAAGTTTTCTGTTTCAGGTTTGCTCATGTTGGGCCATAGACCCACTTTGTTCATGGTTACTCTCCTTATCTCGTTTCCTGATGGGCCTTCTCGACTAGTTCCTCCAGGCTGTTTTTCCAGTCGAGGCTGGCTTGGGGGCTGCGGGTGAGCCAGGCCAGGAACTCAATGTTCCCTTCCGGCCCACGGATTGGGGAATAATCCAATCCCTGAACGGTAAAGCCCAAGCGCTCCGCTTCATTCATAACGCTTAACAATACTTGACGCTGAACATTCTCGTCTTTGACGACTCCTTTTTTTCCG